>JAWWOL010000183.1:0-10061 GCA_033851695.1 Frankiales bacterium | reverse complement strand
GCGGCGAGTCCTGACTCGGTAGTCTCGACCGAGTGATCGACCTGAAGATTCTGCGTGACGCGCCTGACGTCGTACGGGCCAGCCAGCGGGCCCGGGGTGAGGATCCCGGACTGGTCGATGCCCTGCTGGCCGCGGACGAACGGCGCCGGTCCGCCGTGAGCGCCGCTGACAACCTGCGCGCGGAGTCCAACGCCGCCAGCAAGGCGATCCAGTCGGCGTCGGCGCAGGACCGGCCGGCGATGATCGAGCGGGCGCGCGAGCTCAAGGCGTTGGTGTCCGCCGCGGAGACCGAGCAGGGCGAGGCCGAGGCCGAGCTGCGCCGGCTGCACCTCGCCATCCCCAACGTGATCGAGGAGGGCGCGCCGGCCGGAGGCGAGGACGACTACGTCGTGCTCGAGCACGTCGGCGAGCCGCCGGTGTTCGACTTCGAGGTGCGCGACCACCTCGACCTCGCCGAGCGGATCGGCGCGGTCGACATGGAGCGCGGCGCCAAGGTCTCCGGCGCTCGGTTCTACTACCTCACCGGTGTCGGCGCGCAGCTCGAGTTCGGTCTCTGGCAGCTGGCGATCTCGCAGGCCGTGGCGGCCGGGTTCATCCCGATGATCCCGCCGGTCCTGGTCAAGCCGGAGTCCATGGAGGGCACCGGTTTCCTCGGCGCCCACGCCAGCGAGATCTACCACCTGGACGAGGACGACCTCTACCTGGTCGGCACCTCGGAGGTGCCGCTTGCCGCCTATCACCGGGACGAGATCCTCGACGCCACAACGCTTCCGCTGCGCTATGCCGGTTTCTCGGCCTGTTTCCGCCGGGAGGCCGGCTCGTACGGCAAGGACACCCGCGGCATCATCCGGGTGCACCAGTTCCACAAGGTCGAGATGTTCTCGTTCTGCCCGCCGGAGCTCGCGCACGACGAGCACCTGCGGCTGCTGGCCTGGGAGAAGGAGATGCTGACCTCGCTCGGTCTGCCGTTCCGGGTCATCGACGTCGCGGCGGGTGACCTCGGGTCCTCGGCGGCGCGCAAGTTCGACTGCGAGGCGTGGGTGCCGTCGCAGGGCAAGTACCGCGAGCTCACCTCGACGTCGAACTGCACGACGTTCCAGGCGCGGCGGCTCAACATCCGGTCGCGGGTCGACGGATCGCCGAGGACGCTGGCCACCCTCAACGGGACGCTGGTCACCACGCGGTGGCTGGTCGCGCTGCTCGAGAACAACCAGCAGGCCGACGGTTCCGTACGCGTACCCCTGCCGCTGCGCCCCTTCGTCGGCGGCCGCGAAGTGCTGGAGCCGGTGCGCTGACCCCGTACAAGATTGTCGCCACCGACCTGGACGGCACCATCGTCCGGTCGGACGGGACGATCAGCTCCCGTACGAGGGAGGCCCTCGCGTGGGCGCAGGACTCCGGCGCGGCGGTGATCTTCGTGACCGGCCGGCCACCACGCTGGATGGCGTCGGTGGCCGAGGCGACCGGGCACACCGGGCTGGCGGTCTGTGCCAACGGGGCGATCCTCTACGACCTCGGCGAGGAGCGGATCGTGCAGGAGTACGCCCTGCAGGTGAGCGACCTGGCAGCGGTGACGGAGCGGCTGGTCGCGGCCCTGCCGGGGGTGGCCTTCGCCGTCGACCGGCACCGGCTCAGCTCGCACGAGCCGGCGTACCGGCCGATGTGGGACGACGAGACGTTCGCGGTCGTGCCGCGCAGCCAGCTGTTCCTGGAGCCGGCCACCAAGCTGCTCGTCCGCAACCCGTCGATCGACCCGGACGAGTTCCTGGCGCTGGCCCAGGAGGCGGTCGGTGACCTGGCGTCGATCACCCGGTCCAGCGTCGACGAGCTGATCGAGATCTCGGCGGCCGGGGTGACCAAGGCCAGCGGGCTCGAACGCTTCGCCCGCCAGCACGGGGTCTCCGCCGCCGAGGTGATCGCGTTCGGGGACATGCCCAACGACCTGCCGATGCTCGCCTGGGCCGGGCATCCGGTGGCGGTGGCCAATGCGCACCCGGAGGTGCTGGCCATCGCGGCCGAGGTCACGGCGTCCAACGACGACGACGGCGTGGCCCGCGTACTCGAGCGCCTCTTCGGCTGACCCCCAACTCCCGCCAGGTGCGCGAGTCGGGGCGGATTGTCGGTGGGGTCGGGCAGCATCGTGGGCATGGTCACTCTCCTGCTCGGACTCGTCCTCGGTCTCGCGCTCGGCGTCCTCGTCGGCGGCTACCTCGTACGCGCAACCGGTGCTCGCGACGAGCAGCGGGCGCGCGACTCGTTCGCGGCCCTGTCCCAGCAGGCGCTCAGCCAGGCCGGCGCGCAGTTTCTCGATCTGGCCTCGGCGACGCTCGGGCGTCACCATGCCGTGTCAGCAGGCGATCTCGAGCTGCGCAAGCAAGCTGTCGACGCCGTGGTCGGGCCACTGCGCCAGCAGCTCGATGCCGTCAACCACGCCCTCGGTCAGCTGGAGGCCAACCGGCAGGGCGCCTACGCCGGCCTGACCGAGCAGGTCCGCGGCCTGGCCGACGCCCAGCAGCAGCTCCGGGTCGAGACCTCGGCGCTGACGACGGCGCTCAAGGCCCCTGCCGTACGCGGCCGGTGGGGCGAGCTGCAGCTGCGCAGGGTCGTCGAGCTGGCCGGCATGGTCGAGCGGTGTGACTTCGACGAGCAGCCGCACTCGGCCCACGAGGACGGCATCCTGCGCCCCGACATGGTGATCCGGATGCCCGGCAACGGCTCGATCGTGGTCGACAGCAAGGTGCCGCTGGAGGCATTCCTCATGGTCGGCGGCGCCCCGGACGAGGCGACCCGGCGGCAGGCGCTGCAGCACCACGCCCGGCAGCTCGGCAAGCACGTCGAGACCCTGGCCGCCAAGGCCTACTGGCAACGGTTCCAGCCGGCGCCGGAGCTGGTGGTGCTCTTCGTCCCCGGCGACCAGATCCTGTCGGCGGCGCTCGAGAGTGATCCCGAGCTCTACGAGCGGGCGATCCGCAGCTCCGTCCTGCTGGCCGGGCCGACCTCGC
Source organism: Frankiales bacterium (assembly GCA_033851695.1). Taxonomy (GTDB): domain Bacteria; phylum Actinomycetota; class Actinomycetes; order JAWWOL01; family JAWWOL01; genus JAWWOL01. Next base: position 7,059 of record JAWWOL010000183.1, on the reverse strand, counting down.
TGATCGGGTTGCTCCGCACGATCGCCTACGGCTGGCGGCAGGAGGCGCTGGCCGATGGTGCGCGTCAGGTGTGCGACCTCGGTCGCGAGCTGCACCAGCGGTTGTCCACGCTGGCCGGGCATGTCGACCAGGTGGGGCGTTCGCTCGACAAGGCGGTCGACCACTACAACGCGGCGGTGGGCACGCTCGAGACGCGGGTGCTGGTCAGCGCCCGCAAGTTCAGCGAGCTGTCCGTGACCGACGCCGACCTCACGTCACCGCGTCAGGTCGACAAGGCCGCCCGGCACATCGCCGGTGATCAGCGCGGCGGAGGCACCATCGCGGCGGCGGACAGCGCTGCCTGACCCAGCCAGCGCGCATCCTGGCCGACCCGTACGACCGCCGCCTCGAGCTGGTCGGGCGAGATCGGCTGGGCGAACAGAAAGCCCTGCATCCGGCCGCAGCCGAGCGCCGAGAGCAGCGCCGCCTGCTCCCGGCCCTCGACGCCCTCGGCGACGATGTCGAGGCCCAGCCGGCCGGCCAGGCTGATGATGGTCTTGACCAGCTCGCGGTCGATCTCCTCGGCGACGATCCCGTCCACGAAGGACTTGTCCACCTTGACGGTGTCCACCGGCAGGTCGCGCAGGTAGGCCAGGGACGAGTAGCCCGTACCGAAGTCGTCGATCGCCAGCCGCACGCCGGTCTGGCGCAGCGCGTGCATCCGGGAAATGACGGCACGCGGGTCGGCCATCAGCGTGCTCTCGGTCAGCTCGACCGTCAGCAGCCGGGCCGGCAGTCCGCTCTGCTGCAACGTGGTGTCGACCTGGCCGACGACCTGAGGGTGGGCCAGCGTGACCGCGGACATGTTGACGTGCACGCAGAGCGGCGCATCCACCGGCCGGCGGGAGTTCCACTCCCGGACCTGGTCGCAGGCGTCTCTCAGCACGAACAGGTCGATGTCAGGGATCAGCCCGAACTCCTCGGCGAGGGTCAGGAACTCCAGCGGCGGCACCATGCCGTGCCCTGGCCGCTGCCAGCGGACGAGGGCCTCGACCCCGCGGACCTGCCCGTCGGCCGCGTCGACGATCGGCTGGTAGTGCACGACCAGCTCATGGTCGGTGATGGCGAGGGTGAGTGCCTGCTTCAGGTCGTGACGCGTGACCAGCTTGTCCAGCATCGACGGCAGGAAGATCTCGAACCGGTGCTTGCCGCCGGACTTGGCGACGTACATCGCGATGTCCGCGTCGCGCAGAAGCGTTGCCCCGTCGCGATCCTCGACGACCGGCGCGGTGATGGTGACTCCGACGCTCACCCCGAGGGACGCCAAGGTGTCCGGCAAAGCGAACGGCACGGTGAAGGCTTCAACGATCCGGCCGGCGAGGATCCGTACGGCGTCGCCCTCGGCATGGTGCACCAGGATGGCGAACTCGTCGCCGCCCAGACGCGCGACGGTGTCACCGGCCCGCAGGCTGGCCGTGAGCCTGGCAGCTGCCTCGCGCAGCACCCGGTCGCCTTCGGCGTGGCCGAACCGGTCGTTCACCAGCTTGAAGTCGTCGAGGTCGACGACCATCACCGCGAGGTCGGTGCCGGAGCGCTGCCGGGTCACGAGGGCTTGCTCGAGCCGGTCGCTGAACAGCATCCGGTTCGGCAGCCCGGTCAGGTCGTCGTAGAACGCGTGATGGTGCAGCTCGGCGGCCAGCTGGTCGGCCCGGCCGACCGAGGCCGTCAGGTCCCGTACGAGCCGGGCGTTGTCCGACATCGAGGTCGTCTGGCGCACCACCACCAGCGAGGTCACCGCGCACGCGGCGGCGAACAGGCCCCAGGTCCGGGCGTCGGCGTTGTTCAGCTCGAGTGACAGGCCGAGCAGGGCGAAGGTCGAGAGGACCGAGAGGTACGGGAGCCGGCTGTAGATGCGCCGGCTGCGTCGAGCCGGCTTGCTGGGCAGGTGCAGGTGCGAGCGCTGATAGCTGACCGCGAGGCAGCACAGCACGGCAGGGGCTACCCGCAGCACGACGACCAGGCGCAGCCAGGGCGTTCCGATGGCGGCCGGAAGGCAGGCCTCGACGACGGTGGCCACGATCACCGCGCCGGCGCCGATGAGGGCGGCACCCCGGACGATGGGCCGGACGTCGCTGGTGATCGGCTGCAGGAAGGCAAGCACCGCCACCATCGCGAAGGCCTCGAACAGGATCGTCGTCGCGACGCTGAGGCTGCTGACGTGCTCACCGAGCAGCGGGCCGGCTTCGAAGTACCACAGCGCGCCGACGCCGGCGATGAGCAGGGACGCGGCGTCGAGCCAGCGACGCATCTGGCGCCGGCGGGTGTCCCCGCTCCAGCGGTAGGTCAGGCAGGCCCAGACGAGGACCACCACCGAGAGTGTGCCGGCGAGCTGGTGGCCGAATCCGGGAACCGAGCCTTCCGTTCCGTGTCCGGCCAGGCTCTGGATCAGCGGGATCCCGGCACTGGCGGTGGAGCCCACGGCGCTGAGCGGCAAGGTGGCCCAGAATCGCCGGTTCGCCTCGGGCAGCGCCGGGTCCCTGCTGAACCGGATGATCAGGACGGTCAGGGCGACGTACAGGCCGGTCTGCAGGCTCCAGGACACCACGAGCTGCAGGTGCATCGGGCCCAGCTGGCCCAGTCCGAGTACCAGCAGGAGCAGCAGGGCAGCGTTGCGCCATCCACCCGCGCGGAGGCGACGTGGCAGCACTCGTCCCTGATCGCTGTTCATCGGGCCCCTTACTGGCCGGCCGTTCCGTGCAGCAGGTATCGGCGCGGGTGCCGGATTCGGTAAGCCTCAGGCCTCTGTCGTTTCGGTGGCCCGTCGGCGGACGACGGCGAGCTCGTCCGACAGCGGCCGGGCCGGCTGCGTCCGGTTGCCGCCCAACCGCTGGGCGTCGTAGAGGGCCGCCTCGGCCGCCTCGACGAGGCCGCGCTCGTCCTCGGCCGCATCGGGGCAGGTCGCGACGCCGAACGACGCCGTCACACCGCGCTCGACGAACCGGCGGGCGAGGATCTGGCGCAGCCGCTCGGCGAGCGACGCCGCTGCCTTCGCCGGGGCGCCGGGGAGCAGGATCGCGAAGGACCCCTCGCCCGTACGGTAGGCAGTGTCCGTGGTCCGCACGGTGTCGGCGAGAACCGCGCCCACGGTACGGATCAGCTCGTCCCGCAGGCCTGTGGCCCCGGCGCCGTGCCGGTCCAGGTGGTCGATCTCGAGCAGGACGAGCGAGGCCGGCCGCTGCCGGCCTTGGGACTGCTCGACCGCGCGGACGACGTCGGCCTCGAGGGCAGGCCGCCCCCCGAGACCGGTCAGCCGGTCGCGGCCGGCCGCCCCGGGACCTTGCGCGACGGCGCGTGCCGCCTGCCGGCCCCAGGCCCGCAGCATCTCGATCTGGGCGTTGGTCGGCGCGCCGCTGCCGCCGGGAAGGGTCAGCTCGACGACACCGAGGGTGCGGCCCTCGTGCAGCAGCGGTACGGCGATGATCCGCCGTGAGCGGGTCGCGGACGTGATGATCGCGCCTTCGCGGTGGGCTCGCAGGGCGACGTCGTGCCGACGGCGCTGGGCGGTGACCATCGGCTGTCCCGGCTCGATCCGGCGCAGCTCGCCGTCCTCCTCGGCCAGCCACAAGTGCGCGCCAGCTGCTCCGGAGATCGCCTCCGCTGCCCGGGTGATCGAGGCGGCGAGCGCTTCGGGGTCGCCAGGAGCGGTCTGCGCGGTGAAGGCCTCCTGCCAGGCCGGGGCAGCCGCGCGGGAGACCGGTAGTCCTTCGTTGCGCAGGTGGGGGTCGTACGGCCGTCGCCATCGGCGCAGCAGGGCCAGCGCGAGCAGGAGCAGTGCGACCGCCTGGATCGTGCCGGTAGCCGTCCGGAACACGTTCTCCGCCGACAGCTGGCGGTCGGCGGCGCTGGACAATGTCGAGGCGGCGATGGCGGCGCTGTGCCGGTAGCGGTCGAACTGCGCCTGGCCGTCCAGCATCCCGGCCAGCTCGGGACGGGCCGCCCCGGCGCGTACGGCGGCTGTGGCGTAGTCACCCTGCCAGAGCCGGGCGTCGGCGTCCGCTGCCGACCAGGCCGTACGGGCATCGGGCAGCTCGGCCAGCTGGGTGCGGAGGTTGCTCACCGCGCGTGGGTAGGCCGCGAGCCCGGTGGTGTAGGGCTGGAGCAGGCGGGGGTCACCGCTGAGCTGGTAGCCGCGCACGCCGGTCTGCATCTCGAGCATCGCCTGTCCGGCGTTGGCCTCGGCGAGCTGCGCCGAGTGCATCCGGCTCAGGGTCGGCTGGTAGCCGAGCCGGGTGACGGTGACGCGGACCAGCGAGGTGGCGAGGAGCACGACGGCTGCCGCGAGGGCGAGCTGGAGCAGCCCGTCGACCCGCCGGTCGGGACGGGAGGCCTCGCGAGGCAGATTCGGCACAGTCGTGTATCGGCATCGGAAACGCCGATTCAAGCGATCTTGATCACGATCTGGCCGCGCGGTGTAGGCCGACCGGGTGACATTCTGCTAGAGGTACGGGCCGGAGCCGCCGCTGGGGAAGCCGTGGTCGGTCGCTCCGGGTGGCAGGGCCCGGCGTCGTTGCTGCTCGGACAGCTGGGCCTGGAGCGCCATCTGCTGCGCGACCATCGCCGCCTGGATGCCGTGGAAAAGCCCCTCGAGCCAGCCGACCAGCTGGGCCTGGGCGATCCGCAGCTCGGCGTCGCTGGGCACGGTGTTCTCGCCGAACGGCAGCGACAGCCGGGCCAGCTCGTCGCGCAGCTCGGGGGACAGCCCGTCGCTGAGCTCCTTGATCGAGTTCTCGTGGATTTCGCGGAGCCGGGTGCGGCTGGCGTCGTCGAGTGGCGCAGCCCGTACCTCCTCGAGCAGCTGTTTGACCATCGTGCCGATCCGCATCACCTTGGCCGGCTGCTCGACCATCTCGGCGACCCGGCCCTCCTGGTCCTCCGGCTGGACGTCCATCGGCGCACCGTCGGCGCCGACGACGAGGATCCGGTGGGCGGGCTCGAGCTCGGGGTCGGGGTCGGGGAGAGGCGAGGTCATGCCCTCTATCCTGCCTGACGTTCCGCCGGGTGGCGGCCACGCCCGCTCAGGTCAGCCGGCGGGCCAACGGCAACCGTGACCGGGTGAACAGTCCGGCGCCCGCGCCGGCGATCACCGGGACGCCGACCAGCGCCAGCGCGATCACCTGCCAGGGGACGGTGAAGTCCAGGACGCCGGGCCGTACGGCGATCACGGCTGCCACGGGTACGAGACCCGCCGCGATGCCGAGGATGCCGCCGAGCAGGGCCAGCACCGCGGCCTGGCCCATGGCCAGCCGCCGCCGGACGAACGGGCTTGCCCCCACCGCGCTGAGGGTGGCGAAGTCTCCCTTGCTCTCGGCCGCGGACAAGGCCGTGCTGATGGTGGTGACGCCGAAGGTCACGAGCGTGCTGATGGCCAGCAGGGCCAGCGGGACCAGCAACAGCTTGCTGTCGTCGAGGCCCCGCTCGTAGCTCAGGCCGGCCTGCCCGTTGGCGTCAGGGGACCGACTGAGCAGGAGGGCGTTGGCAGCGTCGAGCTCTCGCTGCGCCGGCCTGCGGGTCAGGCTCAGCAGCCGCTCAGTGAGAACGGTGGACAGGCCCAGCCGGTGGGCTGTCGCCGGTGACACGATGACCCCGCCGAGGTTGCTGTAGCCGCCGATCGTCGCCTGGACGGCCGGGATCGTGACCCGGTTGTCGTGGTTTCCGTTGGTCACGTTCAACGCCACCCGCCCGCCGACGGTGTTCCCGACGAGGAGTACGCCCTTGCCGGCGTTGAGTGCCGGGATCGCGTCGGGGATGCCCAGCGCGGTCAGCAGGTCGGGACCACCGACGCTGAGGTTGCTCACCAACTGCCGGGCGGACGGCTGGTCGGCGAGAAACGCGTAGTTGTCGCCGCCCTGCCCGTTGCCGAAGGCGGCCACGGAGGTGGTGGGGAACGAGGCGGCGACGGCGCGTACGAGGTCCGCTGCCGGTTCCTGGCGGTCGGCGCTCCACAGGGCCACCGTCGTCGCCGGCAGTGTGGGCACGTAGTTGGCCTGCGTGCGTGCGTGCTGGCTTGCCACGTAGACGCCCATGGCCACGACGCCGGACAGCGTCGCCATGATCGCGGCGACGGCGGGACCGGTACGGCTGCGGTTGCGGGCGATGTCGCGCAGGGACAGCCGGGCGGCCAGCGGGAGCCGTCCGCTGAACCGGCCGGCAAAGCCGACGAAGGCCGGCGCGCAGCCGGCGAAGCCCAGCTCGGCGATCGCGGCGAACAGCAGGATGGCGTCGAACTGTCGAGCACCCAAGCTGTGGGTCCGGCCGGCCCAGGCGCACAGGAGGGTGCCCGCCGCAGCGGTCGCCAGGGCAAGGCCGACGTGCGCGCGACTGGTGCGTACGACCCCGCGGCGTCCGCTCAGCGACGCGACCACCGGCGCCCTCGCCGCGCCGCGGGCCGGCAGCCAGGCCGACGCCAGGGCGGTGACGATCCCCAGCAGGACGGCCAGGGCGAGCTCGAGCGGCCGGGGGTGGAGGCCGGTGTAGACGTGGCCGGAGAGGTTCTGCGCCTCCGGCAGCAGCAGCGCCGCCGCGGCGAGGCCGAGGGCCGTGCCGGCGATGCCGGCCCCCAGACCGAGGACGACCGCGCCGGACAGGACGACTCCCCGGACCTGGCCGGCGTCGCCACCCGTTGCGGCGAGCAGGGCGAGGTCGTGCTGCGACCGGCGCGCCCCGACGCCGAAGGCCGCGCCTGCCATCAGCACCGCCTCGAGGAGCGCGAGCCCGCTGACCAGGACGGTGAGGCCGACGCTCTGGTCGGCCTGCAACCGCGAGACCGGCTGGCGGACCGGGTGGAGCACGCTGTAGCGGCTGATGGCGCCGCCTTTGGTCTGCGCTGCCCACGCGACCGGGTCCACCTGGGCGGGCAGGGTCACCAGGGCCTGTGCGTACTGCTGGCCGACCTGGGCCAGCGCCCCCGGTGCCACCCAGAGCTGCTGGACGCCCAGCTCGCCCGGGGTCACGGCGATGCCGACGACGTGCACGCGGCGGCCGCCGACGTCGCGCAGGGTGAGCTCCGAGCCGACGGAGAGG
>JAWWOL010000179.1:0-4300 GCA_033851695.1 Frankiales bacterium | reverse complement strand
GGTTCCCGGTGGTGCTGTGCGGCAGCGCCTACTGGCAAGGGCTGTTCGACTGGCTCCGCGGCCCCGTGCTTGCCAGCGGCAAGGTCTCGGAGGCCGACCTCGACCTGGTCGAGGTCATCGACGACGTGGACGCGATCGTCGCGAGCATTGTCGCTGCCCATCAGGGCGAGCTGCTCGACGGCGGGTCGAGCTGATGAGGATCTGCGTCTTCTGCGCCTCCAGCACCCGGATCGACCCACGTCACCCGGCCCTGGCCGGAGCGCTGGGTACGGAGATCGCCCGGCGCGGGCACAGCCTGGTCAGCGGTGGCGGCAGCGTGTCGTCGATGGGGGCGATCGCCTCCGCCGTACGTGCTGCGGGTGGCCAGACCCTCGGCGTGATCCCGCAGGCCCTGCTCGACCGGGAGGTCGCCGACGAGGCAGCCGACGAGCTGCTGGTCACCGAGACGATGCGTGAGCGCAAGGCCCTCATGGAGGAACACTCGGACGCCTTCATCGTGCTGCCCGGCGGCATCGGCACGTTGGAGGAGCTGTTCGAGATCTGGACCGCACGCACCCTCGGCATGCACGACAAACCCATCGTCGTCCTCGACCCCGACGGCGTGCTGGCCCCCGTACGGGAGCTGGTGGCCGGCCTGGTCGAAAGTGGCTTCGCCCGGCCCGTCGTGCAAAACGCCATCGCGTGGACCACGAGCGTGGCCGACGCCATGGCGGCCGTCGAGGCTCGGCGTGGCGCGACGGCGACCCCGACCGCGGAGGAGCAGCTCGAAGCCGAACCGTCCTGACCGGGTGGGCCTGCACCACTTGGTCCACCGGACATGACAGGATCGGCGGCACTCGCATGCTGGATGTCTGAGGAAGGCGGATTGTGCTCGGGGTCTCGATCGTGCTGTTCGTGGTGCTGCTCGCCGTCCTGTTCGCCGTCGCGGCCGTGACCGCGGGCTTCGGCGACCTCATGCAGCCGGTGTTCCAGGACGCCCGCCCGGTGGGCCTGCCCGAGCAGCCGGTCGGCCCCGACGACCTGGACGCGCTGAAGTTCAACGTCGTGCTGCGCGGCTACAAGATGGCGGAGGTCGATGCCGTGCTGCACCGCCTGTCGCGTGAGCTGGCCGAGCGCGACGCCGTGCTCGCCGAGCTGCGTGGTGGGACCCCGTCCCGGTCGTTCCGCCCCGAGCCGCCCGAGCGTCCGCCGTACGAGGGTGCCTACCTCGATGACCAGCCGACCGACCTGATGGCGCCCTACGTCGACCCGGACGTGGACACCGACGAGCACCCGGCGGTCGGCGCGTACGAGCCGGAGGCCTTCCGGACGGTCCGCCACGACGACCCGACCGAGATCTTCCCCGGCATCGAGGGCCCGGCTGACCCTCCCCAACCGTCCGGCTGACCCGGGCGATCGGCAACTGTCGGGGGCCGGTGCCAGAGTGGGCCCATGCCCGAGATCGTGCTCACCGTCGACGTCGCCGCGCCCGCTGACCAGCTCTGGGCCGCCGTGACCGACTGGCCGGGCCAAGGCGAGTGGATGCTGGGCACCTCGGTGCGCGGCCTGGCCCAGCAAGGGCGGGGCGTCGGGGGTGGGATCGAGGCCTTCACCGGCCTCGGCCGGCTCGGCTTCCTCGACACCATGACGATCACCCGGTGGGACCCGCCGCACCGGTGCGAGGTCGAGCATCACGGCCGGGTCGTGCGAGGGTCGGCCGTCTTCGAGGTGGTGCCCGTCGACGCGGAGCACACGCGGTTCGTCTGGGCCGAGTGGCTCACCCCGCCATTTGGGGTGCTCGGCGCGATCGGCTTCGCGGTCGTACGCCCCCTCGCCGTCCTCGGCCTCCGTGCGTCCCTGCGCCGCCTGGCCCGCTGGGCGCCTGGGCACGCCGTCGTCCCCGGAGAGGCGGCCGCATGAGCGCAGCCCAGCCCGGCCCCGACGGCGCCCTGCGCTGCCCCTGGGCCCTCGCCGCTCCGGACTACCTCGGCTACCACGACCACGAGTGGGGCACGCCGCTGCACGGCGACGACGCGCTCTTCGAGCGGTTGGTGCTCGAGGCCTTCCAGTCCGGCCTGTCCTGGCTGATCATCCTGCGCAAGCGACCGGCCTTTCGTACGGCGTTCCGCGGCTTCGCCATGGCCGAGGTGGCCGCGTTCGACGAGTCCGACGTCGAGCGGCTGCTCACCGACGCCGGCATCGTCCGCAACCGAGCCAAGATCGAGGCGGCGATCGCCAACGCCCGCGTAGCGCTGGCGTTGCCTGGCGGCTTGGGAGAGCATCTGTGGTCGTTCGCTCCCGACCCGCCGCGCCCCGCTCCGGTGACCCTGGCCGACATACCTGCGGTCACCGTCGAGTCGACCGCGCTGGCCAAGGACCTCAAGAAGCGCGGCGTCAAGTTCGTCGGCCCGACCACCGCCTATGCCCTGATGCAGGCGACCGGGATGGTCGACGACCACCTCGTCGAGTGCGTGGCGCGGCGGACCTGATTGCCGGTGTGGGCCCCGCAAACCCGGGGCAGGACGAGCGCACACGGGTCGGTCACTGACGACGAAGAGGGTGTGTGCCGGTGAACAAGGCTGGTCTGGTCAACGAGGTCAAGGCTCGGCTCGGCGTCAGCACTGCCAAGGCAAGGACGATGGTCGATGCCGTCCTCGAGGAGATCGCGTCCGCCGTCGCCCAGGGCGAGGCCATCACGATGCGCGGCTTCGGCTTCACCCCCGAGAGCGACAAGGCGTGGGCGGCTGCCACCGACTCGGTGACCAAGCCCAAGGCCAAGAGCCAGGCCAAGAAGACCGCGGCGCGCACGCCCGCCCGTGCCCGCACGGAGGAGACAGCGCCTGCCCAGGCGGAGGAGCCGGTCGCTCCCACCGAGCCGCAGGTCGTCCCGTACGAGCCGATGCACGATCCCGCAGCGGACGCCGTGGCCGCCGCCGCCGCCGAGCAGAGCCGGCCCGAGATGGCCGCCGAGCCCTTCGACCAGTCGACCAGGGTCGTCCCCACCATGCCGGAGCCCGAGCTCTTGGCCGAGCCCGACACGTTGGCCTACTCCACCGGTGACGCGGACACCGACGAGTCGATCCGCGACCTGACCGGCGGAGAGTCGACCTAGCGGCCTTCGAACTCCGGCGTCTGCTTGGCCAGGAACGCGTTGGTCGCGTTGAAGTGGTCCGAGGTGTGGCCGAGCTCGCGCTGCAGCCGTTCCTCGACCGCCAGCGCGTCGGCCAGGGAACCGCCGGCCGCCGCCGCCAGTGCCTGCTTTGTCGCGGCGAGGGCGAGGGTCGGGCCCTTGGCCAGCCGGGCCGCGAGCTCGGCGGCTGCCGCCGCCAGGTGATCTGCCGGGACAACGGCGTTGACCAGGCCCATCTCGAGCGCGTGCTCGGGGCTGATCGACTCGCCCAGCATCAGCAGCGCGGTCGCCCTGCCATAACCCACCAGCCGCTGCAACGTCCACGACGCGCCGGTGTCCGGGCCGAGGCCGACGCCCACGAAGGCCGGTCGGATCGTGGCGCTGTCCGCGATCAGCCGGAAGTCGCAGGCGAGCGCGAAGGACGCGCCGGCACCCGCGGCGACGCCGTTGACCGCAGCGACCACCGGCTTGGGCATGGAGGCCAGCGCATGGGCGATCGGGTTGTAGTGGTCGCCGACCGTCGTCAGCTCGCGCCCGGCCGCCAGCAGCTCGGCGTGCTCGTGCAGGTCCTGGCCGACGCAGAAGGCGCGGCCGGCGCCGGTGAGCACGACCGCGCGTGCGCCCGCGTCGTCGCGTACGGACGTGAGGGCCGCAAGCAGAGCCTGCTTGAGCTCGACCGTGCAGGCGTTGAGCGCCGCAGCCCGGTTGAGGGTGATCGTGGCGACAGCGCCGGTCCGGGTGAGGAGCACGGTGTCAGACAGCTGGCACCTCCTGGTCACCGCGCCGTGGTGCGGGCGCGAACGCGGCAGGCTGCCGCCGCGAGGGCAGGCAGCCGTCGACGTAGCGGCTGGCCGCCGGCAGCAGCCGGGCCGAGTGCTCGTCGAAGAACGCGGCAGCGTCGTCGCCCGGCCAGGTGGCCGGCAGCAGCGCCCGGGGCAGCCCGGGGTCGCGGAACAGGAACAGCCGCCACTCGTGGACCAGCCGGCACCGGACCGCGTAGGCCGTACGGTCGTCCGGGCTTTCGCCGGCGGAGCGCACCAGCTCGCCCGCGGTGCCGCGCCAGCGTTCGTACGCCTCGGCGACCGCTTCGAGGTCCCAGGCCTGGGCGACCAGCCGGGCCGAGTCGCCACGGTGTTCGGCGTGGAAGCTCTCGGAGCTCACCCCAGCCGCCAGGAGCAGGCCTTCGACGTC
>JAWWOL010000168.1:0-2593 GCA_033851695.1 Frankiales bacterium | reverse complement strand
CTCGTAGTCTGAACAGGACAGCTCCGCAGGACGAGCGCAAGGGTTCAGGCCAATCTGTGTCACTCGACAGCTCCACGCTCAACACGCTCGCCGTTGCTGCTGCTGCCGTGGCGGTCGTCGCCCTGATCCTCGCCTTCGTGGCGGTCCTCAAGATCGGGTCGCTCAAGCGCTCGCTGCTGGTCCTCCAGGGCGATGAGACGCACGGCACCCTGCTGTCCGCCGTCGACCGGCACGTCGGCGTCGTCCAGGACCTGCGCGCCGAGGTGGTCGGCGTCAAGGCCGAGGTGGGCCGGGTGAGAGCCGACCTGGCCGACGCCCTGCGCCACGTCGCCGTGATCCGCTACGACGCGTTCAACGACATGGGCGGCCGGATGTCGTTCTCAGCCGCCCTGCTCGACGACGACGGTGACGGCCTCGTGATCACCGCGATCAACGGGCGCAGCGAGACCCGTGCGTACGCCAAGGGCATCAAGACCGGGCAGAGCGACTACGCGCTCTCGCCCGAGGAGTCGCAGGCGGTCGGCCACGCCCTGCAGGGGCGCCGGCTCGCGCCCAACCCGCGGCCCAAGCCCGAGCCGGACCACGCCGCCGGTCGCTGAGGCAATCCGCGCCGCCGTTCCGCGCGAATGAGGGGCAGCCGGCTTCTCGGTTGCAGTTGCACATGATGTGCAACTAGATTCGGCCGGGACGGCACGCTGCCCCCTCCCGTCAGGAGACCTCGTGGACCACCAGGCGCGCACGCTTGCCCGGTTCGACCGGGACGAATGGCCGCGGCTGGCCGCCCTGTTCGGCTTCGTGCTGGCGCTGCACGTGATCGGCTTCGGCCTGTTCGTGCACTACAACTCGATCGAGAAGTTCCACAGCCTGGCCGACGACAGGCACCAGCTGATCTACGCCACCGCCGCTGCCGTCGCCTATGGGCTGGGCCTGCGGCACGCGTTCGACGCCGACCACATCGCGGCCATCGACGACACCACCCGCTACCTGCTGCAGAAGGGCAAGCGCCCGCTCGGGGTGGGCTTCTTCTTCTCGCTGGGCCACTCCAGTGTCGTCATGGCGCTGAGTGTCGGGATCGCGTTCGCGGCCCGGTCCGCGAGCGGGTTCATCAAGGGCTTCCAGGGCAGCGGCAACATCATCGGCACCCTGGTGTCCGGCGGTTTCCTCTACCTGATCGCCGCGCTCAACTTCGCCGTGCTGTTCGGGATCATGAAGATGTGGCGCCAGGCCAAGTCCGGCACCTACCGGCAGGAGGAGCTCGACGTCCTGCTCGCGCAGCGCGGCTTCATGAACCGGATCTTCAAGGGCCGCTACAACACCTTCATCACCGCGTCCTGGCAGATGTACCCCGTCGGCATTCTGTTCGGGCTCGGCTTCGACACCGCGACCGAGGTCGGCTTTCTCGGCCTCGCCGCGACGACGGCCGCCGCCGGGACCAACGGCGGTACGGTGCTGCCGCCGCTCGCGATCATCGCGCTGCCGTTCATCTTCGCGGCCGGCATGTCGCTGATGGACACCATCGACGGGGTCTTCATGTCCAAGGCCTACGGCTGGGCGTTCGTCACCCCGATCCGCAAGATCTACTACAACATCACGATGACCTCGCTCTCGATCTTCATCGCCTTCGTGATCGGCACCATCGAGATCGTCAGCCTGGTCACCGACCAGGCCGGCTGGACCGGTCAGCCCTGGTCGTTCATCGCCGGGATCGACATCAACACTGCTGGCCAGGTCATCGTCGGGGTGTTCATCCTGTCCTGGATCGGCGCGGTCGCCGCCTACAAGGTGCGCCGGATCGACGAACGGTACGGCGGCCAGCTCGGTACGGGTGACGGCCCGATCGACCTGACGCTGGACGGAGCCGACTCGCCGGCCCACTCGCTGAACGCGTCGGGCGACCTGCCCGACCATGACCATGCCGCCGGGCAAGGCCACGACGACGAGCAGGCGCGCAGCCACGTGCACCTCCCGGAGCCCGAGATCGAAGGGGCAGAACCCCTGCACTGAGGCTTGCGTCTGAACCGCCACCGGCGGCCGCCCGTAGTGGACGACGTGGCCCGGACGGGGTCGCTCCCCGGCCCCCGGAGTCCCTGATGCGCAGCCTTTCCCGTACCCGTTCGTTGGGCCTGATCGGTGTCGGAGTCGGCATCGCCGTCGTGGTCACTGCCTGCGGCGGGTCGAGCAGCAGCACCGGCGCCGTGCCCAGTATCTCCTCGGCCCAGGCGGCTGCGGCCGCCTCGAATGCCGCTGTACCAAGCACTCTGGCCCCGAGCGCAGCAGATCCCAGTGCCATGGCAAGCATGTCGATGCCGGCGACCTCGGCGGTTGCGGAAGTACCGACGTCGGCCATCCCGGCGGTCAAGCCGACGACGAAGTCAGCCAGCCCGACGAAGACGACGACGAGGCCGAAACCCACCAACACCTCGGCCACGCCGAAGCCGACCACCACCCCGCGGAAGCCCACGACCAGCTCACCTTCGCCGAAGCCGACCACCAAGTCGCCCACGCCGAAGCCGACCACCAAGTCGCCCGCGCCCACCAAGCCGTCGGTCACGACGGTCACCGCCGGTGAGGTCGAGTACAAGATCTCGCTGAG
>JAWWOL010000093.1:0-5039 GCA_033851695.1 Frankiales bacterium | reverse complement strand
ACCAGGTGGAGAGCTTCCTGCTCAACAACCTCTGCGCCGTCTGACGCCAGCCCGTCCGTCGCTGCGGGAATTCCTTCGTCCGGCGAGGGAAATCCCGCGGTCACATCGCACCACTGGCCTGCAGCGCGGCGACGATGTCCTGGATCACCTCAGCCGGCCGTTGTCGGATCTGCTCTGGGGTCACGGGAATTACGTGATAGCCGGCAGCCTGCAAGATGAGCCGGCGACGCTCTGTCGCCGCCGGGCCGCCTGGACGCAGCACGTGATGCAGATGCGAATCCACCTCGACGATGACCATGCCCCAACGGAAATCTGGGATGAACCGCCGGCCGTCAACCATGATCGCAACGTTGACCAACGGAGCGGGTAGTCCCGCGTGCGCCACGAGTCGCAGCAGCTCAGCCTCGGGTACGGACCTGATGTCGAACGACGCCTCCACCAACGCGCGTCTCAGCTGGCGACTGCCTCTCACGGGTCCCTCGGCCAGTTCGAGAGCCAGCGCCTGGAGCGTCACCTGTCCGCTGTTGAGGGCGCAGGTCAGCAACCCGAGTACGCCTGAGTAGGTGCGGAGCCGGCGGGCGCAGTCCGCCACGGCGCGGTAGACCGGGGCGCAGTGGACATGGTCGACGTTGACGGCACTCGGCATCCGGATGGTGCGCTGCACCCGTACCAGCTCGGTGCCCTTGCACTCCCGGTCCGCCGGCAGGAGCACGTCCACCGGCAGTGCCTTGACCTCGGTCGGCAGATAAAGCATCCCGAGCCAGTGCAGGGATGCTGCTCCTGTCAGCACGGCGCCATCGCCCGCGTAGAGCCAGGCCACGATGACCTTCTGTTGGAAGGTCAACGGATGGAGGAAGGTCGCATAGACCCGTGGTGCCACGCGACGCCATCGCGGACGTTCGCCCCGAGTGCGCCGGTGGATCGCGGCGTCGTCAATGCCGAGCGCGATCGCCTGCTGGGCCGTGAGGAGGCCCTTCTGTTGGGACAACAACTGCCGGTACGACTGATCCATGCGGCTACCCTGGCCGCCGTTTCCGTCACGGCCCAGCCCCGCCTTGCCTCCTGTGGACGGTTTCGGCACCTGGGGACAATCGGTGGTTGCGGGCCGACACTCGACGGGCGAAGGTAAGCCCGCAACCACCAGGTCTGCCGGTGCGGGCGGGTTGGGGGCACTAGGGTCGGAGGCATGACACGCGAGGCGGAACGCCGGGTCGCCGAGCCGGCCAAGGCCACCGACACCTACCGGTCGCCCTACCAGCGGGACCGGGCGCGGGTCCTGCACAGCGCCGCCCTGCGCCGCCTCGCCGCCAAGACCCAGGTGGTCGGCGTCGGCGAGGACGACTTCCCGCGGACCCGGCTGACGCATTCCCTCGAGTGCGCGCAGATCGGTCGCGAGCTGGCGGCTGCGCTCGGAGCCGATCCCGACCTTGTCGACGCCGCCTGTCTTGCCCACGACCTCGGCCACCCTCCGTACGGCCACAACGGCGAGACCGCCCTCGCCCTGGCCGCCGAGCCCTGCGGCGGCTTCGAGGGCAACGCCCAGAGCCTGCGCATCCTCACCCGGCTGGAGGCCAAGGTCCTCGACGCCGACGGGCGTTCGGCCGGCCTCAACCTCACCCGGGCGGTGCTCGACGCCGCTACGAAGTATCCCTGGCCCCGCAGGGAAGGCACCACGAAGTTCGGTGCCTACGCCGACGAGCTCCCGGTCTTCCACTGGCTGCGCGAGGACTCGCCGGGTGACCGCCGGTGCGTCGAGGCGCAGGTCATGGACTGGGCGGACGACGTCGCCTACTCGGTGCACGATCTCGAGGACGGCATCCACTCCGGCCAGGTCCCGCTGCACAAGGTCGACGTCGACGCCGTCGTCCACCTGGCCGCGCTGACCGGCTGCGCGAGCAGCCACGACCTCGACGAGCTCTACCAGGAGCTGTCCACGCAACCGTGGTGGGTGCACGACTACGACGGGACGCTGCGGGCCCAGGCCGCGGTCAAGCGGATGACCAGCGAGCTCACGGCCCGGCTCACGGCGGCCGTCGTACGGGCCACCAGGGCGGCGTACGGCGACGGACCGCTCGTCCGGTACGAGGCCGATGTGGTCGTGCCGGATCGGACCCGCGCCGAGTGCGAGCTGCTCAAGGCGATGGCCGTGCACTACGTGATGCTGGGGCGGCGGGCGGTCCAGGAGCAGCAGCGGCAGCTGCTCACCGAGCTGGTCGACCTGCTGGCAGCCCACCCCGAGCAGCTCGAGCCGGCCCTCGCCGAGGTCTGGCACCAGGCGGGCGACGACGCCCAGCGGCTGCGGGTGGTCATCGACCAGGTCGCCTCGCTGACCGATCCCTCGGCCGCGGCCTGGCACGCAAGGCTCAGGTCAGGTAGATGAGGGCCAGCGCGGCGCCCGTCACGATCACCACGATGCCGACCAGCCAGAACGCGATCTCGCGCCAGCTGGTGACCGGCTCGTAGTACGGCCCTGGCGGCAGCTTCTCCGTTGTCGGCATGCCGGCAAGCCTACGTCCGCGCCTATACTCGTCCCGGTCCGGGAGGTGCTGTCCGACCGGCTGGGGAGGTGGCAGTCGCTCGTGGCCGGACGGATCCGTGACGAGGATGTCGCGCTGGTACGGGAGCGCGCACCCATCGCCGAGATCGTCGGTGAGCACCTGCAGCTGCGCCGGGTGGGCAACCGGCTGACCGGGCTGTGCCCCTTCCACGACGAGCGGTCGCCATCGTTCAACGTCAACGCCGAGCAGGGCTTCTTCCACTGCTTCGGCTGCGCCGAGAACGGCGACGTCATCAGCTTCGTGCAGAAGATCGACCACCTCGACTTCCGCGACGCCGTCGAGCGACTGGCCGCGCGGGTCGGCGTACAGCTGAGGTACGAGCAGGGCGGTGCCGCTCCGCGGCAGGAGCACAACCAGCGGGCCCGACTGGTCGAAGCCAACAAGGCGGCCAAGGACTACTACACCGAGCAGCTGCGGGTCTCGGCCGAGGCGGCCATCGGTCGTGAGGAGCTCGCCAAGCGCGGTTTCGACCAGGCAGCCGCCGAGCAGTTCAGTGTCGGCTACGCCCCCAAAGGCTGGGACAACCTGGTCAAACACCTTCGTGCGCAAGGGTTCTCGGCCCAGGAGCTGATCGACTCCGGCCTGGCGAGCGAGGGTCAGCGCGGCCCGATCGACCGGTTCCGAGGCCGGCTGATCTGGCCGATCACCGACATCTCCGGCGACGTGATCGCGTTCGGCGCCCGCAAGCTCTACGACGACGACACCATGCCGGGCAAGTACATCAACACCCCGGAGACCGCGCTCTACAAGAAGAGTCAGGTCCTGTACGGCCTCTTCGCCGCCAAGCGTGAGATCGCGCGCCAGGGCCGGGCCGTCATCGTCGAGGGCTACACCGACGTGATGGCAGCACATCTGGCCGGCGTCCCCACCGCGGTGGCGACCTGCGGCACCGCCTTCGGCGAGGACCACATCAAGGTGCTGCGCCGGCTGCTGATGGACCAGGACGAGTTCCGCGGCGAGGTCATCTTCACCTTCGACGGCGACGCCGCGGGCCAGAAGGCAGCGATGCGGGCCTTCGCCGACGACCAGAAGTTCGTCACGCAGACCTTCGTCGCCGTCGAGCCGGGTGGCATGGACCCGTGCGACCTGCGGGTGACCAAGGGCGACGCCGCCGTACGCGACCTGGTGGAGCACCGCATCCCGCTCGCCGAGTTCGCGATCCGCACGGTGCTGGGGCGCTACGACCTCGACATCCCCGAGGGCAGGGTGCAGGCCCTGGCGGCCGCGGCCCCTGTCGTGGCCCGGCTCAAGGACCGCGCGCTGCGACCGGAGTATGCGCGTCAGCTCGCCGGCTGGCTCGGCATGGACATCGACACCGTGCTGGCCAAGGTCGCCGAGGTCGCCGCGCAGCCGGCGGGGGCGCAGCCGTCCAGGCGCCAGGTGCCGGCAGCGCCCGCGCAGCGTACCCAGGACGACCGGCCCAGCCCGAACGACCGCGAGCTGTTCAGCGAGCGCGAGACGCTCAAGATCGCCATGCAGCGCCCGGTCCTGGCCGGCCCGGTCTTCGACGCGCTCGAGGACGAGATGTACACCTCGCCCGCCTACCGGTCCGTACGGGCTGCGGTCGCCACGGCAGGTGGGTGCGCCTCGACCACCGGCGGACCGGGTTGGATCCAAGCGGTGACCAACGCCGCACTGACCGACTTCACCAAGGGGCTGGCGACCGAGCTCGCCGTCGAGCCGATCCTCACGGACCGCGAGGTGGACGAGAAGTACGTCGGGATCCAGCTGGCCAGCCTGCAGCTGAGGGCGGTCACCCGGCGGCTGGAGGAGGTAAAGTCCCGGCTGCAGCGGATCAATCCGCTGGAGCAGGCCGAGGCCTACAACAAGCTGGCGGGTGAGCTGTTCGCCCTCGAGCAGTACCGCCGGGCTCTGCGCGAGCAGGCGATCGGGGACCTGTGATCAAGCTCGACCAGGCAGGAGGGGCATCTTCGATGATGGCGAGGCACACTAGGTCGGAACACGGACTGCCACCGGTTGGCCGCACGGTTTTCGAAAGAGGCACACTGTGAGCCCCACTGCACTGCCGCGCGAGGCCCAGGTCGACGAGGTCAAGGAGCTCATCACCCGGGGCAAGGAGCAGGGCTTCCTGACCTCGGACGAGATCGCCGCCGGGCTGGCCTCGGCCGAGCTGCCGCCGGAGTCGATGGACGCCGTGCTGCAGGCCTTCACCAACGAGGGCATCGAGGTCGTCGACGGCGTGGATGCCGACGAGGAGGCCCCGGTCTCCCGGCGCGAGGCCGAGGAGCTGGCGCTCAAGGCGCCGACCAACGACCCCGTACGGATGTACCTCAAGGAGATCGGCAAGGTCCCGCTCCTCACCGCCGAGGAGGAGGTCGACCTGGCCAAGCGGCTCGAGGCCGGGCTGTTCTCCTCGGAGAAGCTCGCGACCAGCAAGAAGCTCCAGGACAAGATGCGCCGCGACCTCGAGTGGATCGAGCGCGACGGACAGCTGGCCAAGAAGAAGCTGGTCGAGGCCAA
>JAWWOL010000077.1:0-3665 GCA_033851695.1 Frankiales bacterium | reverse complement strand
AGCGCATCTGCGAGGTCGTACGGCACCGGCCGTTCTACCACGAGGGCGAGGAGCCACTGGCCATCACCGTCTCGGTCGGCGTCTCCGTCTTCCCGACCCACGGCAGCTCGGCGGCGACGCTGATGCGCAACGCCGACTCTGCGCTCTACGCGGCCAAGGACGCCGGCCGGGACTCCTGGCGGATGGCCAGCGACCTCGAGGTGGCCCAGCACGACTGAGCCTGGGATCCCCGCACGGTGACCAGGTGACGTTCCCGACCGACCGGCTGTCGACTACCTCCCCGCGTGACTCGGCGTTGCCCGCCAGCAGCGGGCAACGCAGAGTCTGCGCAACAGCAGTCCTCTCCCTCGGCGAGGTCACCGGCCAGGGGGAACCATTACCACCGCCAGGGCGCTCCAGGCGCTCAGGCAGCCGCGAGGTCGAACTCCTCCCAGCCGCCGATCGCCGTGCGGTTCGCGATCAGCGCCGACGCTCCGCCGTTCTCCGCCGTCACGTAGTCGCCGTTCGCCGCCGCCTTGAGGCTGATGCTGCCATCCGCGTTGTGCACCAGGGCGAACGTCTCCCAGCCGCCGACCGACGTACGGTTCGCGATCAACGGCGAGCCCCCGGCGTTGTCGGCGCAGACGTAGAGGTTGTTCGCGTGCGCCCGCAGGGCGACGTTGCCGCTGCCGAGGTCGATCTCGTCGAACTTCTGCGCAGTTCCCACCGTCGTGGCGTCGGCGATCAGGGCAGCGCTCCCGGCGGTGACGAACTTGGCGTTGGCGTGTGCCTTGAGGCTGATCACCGGAGCGGTGGTGGTGCCACCCGGCAGCGTCCACTGCTGGTTGGTCGCGCCGCTGCAGGTCCAGATCTGCAGGTGGGTGCCGTCGGCGCTGCTCGGGCCGGTGACGTCCAGGCACTTGCCGGACACCGGGTTGACCAGGGCCGCGCCGGAGCGGCTCCACTGCTGCGCGCCGGTGCCGTTGCAGTCGTACAGCTGGATCGCCGTGCCGTCCGCGGTCCCGGCAGCCGCCACGTCCATGCACTTGCCGAGCGCCCGCAGGGTCCCGTCGCTCGCGACCTGCCACTGCTGGGCGGCCGTGCCGTTGCAGGTGTAGAGGTCGATCGTCGTGCCGTTGGCGCTGTTGCCGCTGGCGACGTCGGCACACTTGCCGGCCAGGCCGGTGATCGCGCCGGTGGGCCCGGTGACCGTCCCGCCGCCGCCGCCGGTGATGGCGTTGAAGATCCGCGAGTAGGCGTAGCCGGTGGCCTTGTCGTAGTAGTCGACCTCCCAGAACGCGAGCTCCTGGACACCGTTGGCGGCCGCGAACCGCTCCAGCG
This sequence comes from Frankiales bacterium, assembly GCA_033851695.1. GTDB lineage: Bacteria > Actinomycetota > Actinomycetes > JAWWOL01 > JAWWOL01 > JAWWOL01. The sequence goes on along the minus strand of JAWWOL010000077.1, from coordinate 2,345 downwards.
TCGACGCGTCGCTCTGGCTGAAGTACTCGTTGTCGTCGTTCTGGCCGGCGATCGGGGTGAGCCCGATCAGGTTCCACAGCGCGGCCGACGACAGGCCGGTGTAGATGCCGCCCAGCTGGCCGTGCACGGCGTTGGCCGCGGACTCGGCGTCGTTGAGCGCGTTCTGCCCGTTGCCGAAGTCCATCGTCATGAGGTTGACCAGGTTGACCTTGACGCCCTTGGCCTTCGCGTCGTTGAGCAGGTTGATCGAGTTGCTCAGCAGGCCGTTCGGCGCCACCGGCAGGGTGAAGTCGACCTGCACGGCCGGGTTCTGCGCCTGCAACGCCGCGAGTGCCTGGTCCCGCCGGCTGATCGACGCGGTGTCGTCGAGCGGTCCGCCCTCGATGTCGAAGTCCAGCCGGGGTCCGTACGCATTGACCACCGAGGCGTAGGCAGCGGTGAGGGAGGAGACCGACGTGCAGGTCTGTGCGAGCTCACCCCCTGCGGCGCCGCCGAAGGACACGATCACGTTGCCGCCCGCGTTCTTGAACGTGTTGACCTGCGAGGTGAACGTCCCGAGGGCGTAGTTGCCGGCCTCCCACATCGGCGTGCAGCCGCTCTGCGGGATCAGGAAGGCGAGCGTGTAGAAGGCGTCTCCCGACGCGGACTTGTCCGCCGCCAGGTCGCCGACCGTGCTGGTGGACAGCTGGAGGTACGGCGCCGCGTAGTGGGCGGGGAAGGGGGCCGTGGCTGCCTGCGCCCCCGGCGCGGCGACGACGCCGGACAAGGGCAGCAGGGCTGCGGCGGACAGAGCGAGACGTCGGCGGATGGACAACGGGATCTCCGATGGTCGGGTGGGTGGCGATGAGGAACAAACACCCACAGATCGGACACCGTCAAGGGTCTAGTCCAATTCCGGAACTTTGCCGGGGGGCCGGGGCCGGGGCCCGACACCCCACGCGGCCCGGCCGCCTCGCGCGCCTGGCGTCCCCCGATAGGCTGAGGCCATGAGCCCCGACGCCGCTGCCGCCCCCGTCCGGATCACCAAGGCCGTCATCCCCGTCGCGGGTCTGGGCACCCGGTTCCTGCCCGCGACCAAGGCCATCCCGAAAGAGATGCTGCCGGTCGTCGACAAGCCGGCGATCCAGTACGTCGTCGAGGAGGCGGTCCGCGCGGGACTCGGCGACGTCCTCATGATCACCGGTCGGAGCAAGCGGCCGCTCGAGGACCACTTCGACCGGGCGTACGAGCTCGAGCACACCCTCGAGGCCAAGGGCGACACCCGCAAGCTGGCGCTGACCCAGGAGTCGACCGACATCGCGACCGTGCACTACGTGCGCCAGGGCGACCCGCTGGGCCTGGGCCATGCCGTCCTGTGCGCGGCCCAGCACGTCGGCGACGAGCCGTTCGCCGTGATGCTCGGCGACGACCTGATCGACGAGCGCGACGACCTGCTCAGCGAGATGATCGCCGTCCAGGCCCGCCACGGCGGCAGCGTGGTCGCCCTGATCGAGGTGCCGCAGGAGCAGATCTCGCTGTACGGCTGTGCGGCGGTCGAGGGGGTCGCAGGCGAGGACGACGACGTGGTCCGGGTCACCGACCTCGTCGAGAAGCCTGACGTCGCCGACGCCCCCAGCAGCTACGCGATCATCGGCCGCTACGTGCTGGCGCCCGAGGTGTTCGAGGTGCTCCGGGAGACCAAGCCCGGCCGCGGCGGTGAGATCCAGCTCACCGACGCCCTGCGCACGCTCTCCTCCCGCGATGTGAGCGAGGGGGGCGGGGTGCACGGCGTGCTGTTCCGCGGCCGGCGCTACGACACCGGCGACCGGCTCGACTACCTCCGTACGGTGGTCCGGCTGGCCTGTGACCGCGAGGACCTGGGGCCCGACTTCTCCAGCTGGCTCTATGCCTTCGTGGACGAGCAGAGGGCGCGCGCGGCGACTGTTGGTCTTGGGTCGCTGACCTCGTGAGCGCAGGCTTCGCCGCCTCGGCGGCGATCCCGGTCTCGGTCGACGGGCACCTCGACGCCATCCTCGACGTCGTCGGCCCGCTGCCTGAGCTCGATCTCACGCTGCTCGATGCCCACGGCTGCGTGCTCGCCGAGGACATCGTCGCGACCGCCCCGCTGCCGGGCTTCGACAACTCCGCGATGGACGGATATGCCGTACGGGCAAGCGATCTGGCGTCCGCGAGCGAGGCGGCGCCGGTCGTGCTGCCGGTGGTCGGCGACGTCGCCGCCGGGTCCCGGGGGACGTTCACCGTCCAGCCGGGACTGTGCGTCCGGATCATGACCGGCGCCCCCGTGCCGAGCGGTGCCGACGCGGTGGTGCCGGTCGAGTGGACCGACGCGGGTCTCGTCCAGGTCT
>JAWWOL010000074.1:0-5517 GCA_033851695.1 Frankiales bacterium | reverse complement strand
GACGTCAGCGTGCTGCTGATCGAGCACGACATGAAGCTGGTGATGTCGATCGCCCACCGGATCATCGTGCTCAACTTCGGCGAGAAGATCGCCGAGGGCTCGCCCGGTGCCATCCAGCGCGATCCCGCCGTGATCGCAGCCTATCTGGGCACCTCCGCGGAGGAAGCCGCCGGCCAGGCAGAGCAGGCGCCCGACCTTCAGATGATCGAGGGCACCACCTCCGACCACGGGGAGGCCCCGGCATGAGCACGCCGTTGATCGAGGTCGACGACATCGAGGTCCGGTACGGGGCCATCCGCGCGCTCAAGGGCGTCACCTTCCACGCGGACACCGGCGAGATCGTCGCCCTGCTCGGCTCCAACGGGGCAGGGAAGACCACCACGCAGAAGACCGTGTCCGGCATGCTGCGTCCGACGAGTGGCCAGATCCGGTTCGACGGCAAGCGCATCGACGGCATCCCGGCTCACGAGCTGGTCAGCCTCGGCATCTGCCATGTGCCCGAAGGCCGGCACGTCTTCCCGCGGATGACGGTCGCAGAGAACCTCGAGATCGGGGCGTTCCGCTTCCGGACGATCGACCGGGCGGACGTCGAACGCGTCCTCGAGCTGTTCCCCCGGTTGCGCGAACGGTTCACCCAGCAGGCGGGGACCCTCTCCGGCGGCGAGCAGCAGATGCTGGCCATCGGCCGTGCGTTGATGGGCAAGCCGCGGCTGTTGCTGCTCGACGAGCCGTCGATGGGCCTCGCGCCGATCGTCGTCCAGCAGATCTTCGAGATCATCCGCGAGATCAACGCCAGTGGGGTGACCGTGCTCCTCGTCGAGCAGAACGCCGCGCAGGCGCTGAGCCTCGCCGATCGGGGATACGTGCTGCAGACCGGAGAGCTGGTGCTCGAGGGTACGGGAGCCGAGCTGCTCGCCGACCCGCGCATCCGTGCCGCCTATCTCGGTGAGGAGCTGGAGCAGTAGCCGGTCCGGAGCGTCTCGAGGAGAAGGAACACGATCGTGGGTGAGCGTTCGCGGGAGGTGTACGAGCAGCTCCGCGCCGAGATCGCGCAGGGCCTGCTGCGCCCCAATGAGCGGCTGATCGAGGTCGATCTCGCCGAGCGGCTGTCGGTCAGCCGTACCCCTATCCGCGAGAGCATCCAGCGGTTGTCGGCTGACGGCCTGGTCTTCAACCGCAGGCGCGCCTGGTTCGTCCGCGAGCACACCCATGACGAGATCCGGTGCTACTTCGAGGTGCGCCAGGCACTGGAGGGGTACGCGGCGGGGCTCGCCGCCCAACGGGCGAGCCCGGACGAGCGGCGGGCCATCGTCGAGCTCAGCCGAGCCACCCTCGGCGAGGACCTGCGCCACGAACGGTTCGTCGTCGTCAACTCCCGCTTCCACACCGCCGTCGCGGCGGCAGCGCAGAACCCGCCGCTGAACGCGCTGCTCGCCGCCAACCGCGACTTCTACTTCAACCGCCGGGTGTCCGCTGCCTACGACGATGACGACGTCAAGGTTGCCTGCGACGAGCACGCGGCGCTGGCCGACGCGGTGGCCCGAGGCGCCGCCGAGGAGGCCGAGGGGATCAACCGCAGGCACATCGCCCGGTCCCTCGAGCTGGCGCTGCGGAAACTGGCGTGAACGGCGGCGCCCCGGCACCGCCGTCGTTTCCCGCCGGGTAGCGTGGCCGTCGGCCCCGACCGATGGAGGGGACGACTTCACAGCAAGGAGATCCGGCTTGAGGCGCACGCAGTGGCTGGTCGTGACGACCGCGGTGCTCGGCCTGACCCTGGCGCCTGCTCTGCCGGCGGCCGCAGCCCCGGTCAAGGCCCAGCTGTCGATCTCGGCCCGGCCATCGCCTGTGCTGGCCCACGAGGTGGTCACCGTCTCCGGCCACCTGAGTCCCGTACGCGCCGGCCGGGCGGTGCGGCTGCAGCGGGCTTCGGGTGCCAAGTGGGTGACGCTCGGGACGGCCCACACCAACGCGCGCAGCGACTACAGCATCAAGACCAGGGCGCCGCTGTCGGGCAAGGTGGTGCTGCGCACGCTGTTGATCGCCTCGGACGGGACCCAGGTCGTCTCACGTCACCTCACCCTGGCGCCGGTCAAGCCGACGATCAGCGTCCAAGGCGTCGCCTGGGTGCTCACCGGCGGCGTGCTGCACTCGAGCGGCGTCTTCCTGCCGAGTCGGCCCGGCCGAGCAGTCTCCTTGCAGCGCAGGGCCGGCAGTCACTGGGTGACCCTCGCGTCGGGGCGGCTGGATGCGCGCAGCCACTACGCCCTGAACGGCCGGATCACCCTCCCGCCCGGGTCGGCCTCGGTCCGGGTCGTCGCTGCCGCCCTGAACGGCGCCGCAGCCGCAGCCTCGCCGACGCATGTCGTGACCGTGGCCGGCATCGCGCCCGCACTCGTCGGCCCGATCGACGCGGTCTACCTCGGCCTCAAGCCCGGCAGCACCCCCGGCTCGTACGCCCAGGCCGCGGGCGCCCCGGCGCTGGCCTTCACCGACGACGGCCGGGTGACCAGCGCGGTCCCTGCCGACGGGCCCGACGCCGGACTGGCCCCGCTGCCGTCCTCCGTCCGGACCGGGGCCTACTCAGCACACGACGGCGTGGTCGACATCGCCTGGGCGACTGACGGCACCACCGTCACCCTGCGCCCGGACACCGCCGGGCGGCTCACCTGGAACGGCGTCACGTACGGGATCGTCGACGCGTTGCAGGGCGCGCACCTCTCCGGCACGTACAAGCGTCTCTCCGGGGGCAGCGGGGCCACGATCACGTTCACCAGCGCCGGCCGGTTCAGCGACGAGGGGATCACCGGCGACACCAACCTGGTCACCACGGACAACCCGTCCGGCGGCGGCAGCTACTCGATCCAGGGGAACACCGCCTACCTGGTCTACGACTCGGGCCCGCTCGAGTCGATGGCGGTCTATGCGCTGCCGCAGTACCTCGGGGGAAAGGCGCAGATCGTGCTCGGTGGGGCGACCTTCCGCCGCCTCCCGGCGGTCAGCTGAAGCTCTGCTGGAAGTACGTGACCTTGGTGGCGTAGCCGAGGACGACGATGAGTGCGAGGTAGATCGCGAGCACCACCCGGCGCTGCTCCTGACTCATCGCGTAGGCGCGGGCCGAGCCAGGGCCGTTGGTCAGCTGGCCCCGCAGGGACCGCCAGATGTTGCCACCGTCGAGGAAGCCGAGCGGCGCCAGGTTGAACAGGTTCATCAGGAACCCGAAGGACGCCAACGCACGGTAGAGCGGCTGGTCGTTCGCATTCCACACCGCCAGGCACACCAGGGCGCCCAGGGCGCCGAAACCCGGGCCGGCCAGCCCGCCGAGGACGGAGTCGTAGACAGACTTCGGCTTGGCCTTGACGTAGGCACCCCAGATCGTGAACGTGGGCATGCTCACGTCGACCCCGCGCGCCCGGAACACCGCCATGTGCCCCAGCTCGTGCACGAGGATCAGCACTACCAGGCCCAGCCCGAACTGCCAGCCGTAGAACCACGCGTAGGCGGCGAAGGACAGGAAGAACGTGCCGAACGACAGCAGGAACTTCAGCTTGACCAGGAACGCGAGCACCTTCAGCTTCCACAGGGCGGCGAAGCCGGCAGCGACGGCGCCGCTCAGCTTCTGCCAGCGCTCGCGGAGCGTGCGCGGCGCGGCCAGCGTGGTTGGCGTCGGCCCTTCGCCGTCGGCGCCCGGGCGGGCGGGGGCGGCCAGCCACGGCTGGTACGGCGGCGGCGGCATGACGGGCGGGGGCGGCGGGACCGGTGCCTCCGCCGGCCCCGTACCGTCGTACTGTCCTGCGGTCACGCCTTCGCCTCTCGCCCTGTCCTACCGGTCCGTCAACGTCACGCCGTGGTCGCCCGTTCCCGCGGTCAGTGCAGGCGGCCGAAGTGCCGGTCGGCCGAGGTCAGCAGCGGGCGGAGCACGACCCGGCCCTTGATCCGGGACGCATCGACCATCATCCCCTTGCCGACGTAGATCCCGACGTGCCACACATTGCTGGTGCCGTAGATCACCAGGTCCCCGGCGCTGAGCTTGCTCGCGGAGACCGATCGGGTCCGGCCCGCCAGCGCGTTGCGGTCCAGCGGCAGCAGGCCGCCGCCGGCGCGGTGCCAAGCGGCAGCGACCAGCGCGCCGTCGTCGTAGGCCGGTCCCGTCCCGCCGATCGCGTACCGCGCTCCCACGAGGGCCTCTGCAGCCGTTGCCAGTTTGGTCCCGGAGGGTGACAGGAGGGGTGCCGGAGCCGGGCCGGCGGCGACCGGCGGGGCGGTGGTCACGGGGGCGGTGGTCACGGGAGCGGTGGTCACGGGAGCGGTGGTGGGTGCGGGCCTGGTCGGCGTAGGCGCCGTCACCGGGACCGCGGTCGGGCGTGGGACCCTGCCGAACGTGACGCCGACCGCGGTCCACAGCTGCCGCAGCACGACGACCCCGCGCGAGGACGAGGCGTCCAGCACCAAGCCGCCGCCGACGACCAGGCCCACGTGGGTGGCCGGCGTACCGAGGAAGTAGAGGTCGCCCGGCAGGACCTGCGACGCTGGTACGGGTGTTGCCCAGGCCTGCTGGAGCCGGGCCGTGCGCGGGATGGAAGCGACGCCGCCCACGGTCCGCCACAGCACGGAGGTGAGGCCGGAGCAGTCCCAGGTCGTCGGGCCGCTCCCGCCGTAGACGTATTTCTGGCCGAGGTGGGTGCGAGCTGCCGCCAGGACGGCGGCCGCGGCATGGTCCGGGGCCGCCGTGGTCACCGTCGTGATCAGGCCGGGCTTGGCAGCGGAGCCGGCGGCGGCAGTACCGGTCCCGGTGACGGCGACGGCCAGGGCGATCGCGCCGGTGACAGCACGGAGTGCCGGGAGCGCACGGGCTCGGGCGAACCGGGTCACGACCTCGTCGTCCTTGAGCACATCGCCTCCGCTGTCAGGTGCAGCTCGTGTCGGCGGCCGATGCTCCGGCCCAGGCCCGGAGGGGCCTCGATGAGCCTCGGCACGAATGCGGGGCGACATTAGGCTCCGGTTGAGGGTGACAGCACCGATGAGCCTCACCGGAACGCCCGGACCTGTCCAGCGGCCCGATCCCGCAGCCACCGGTCGGCCGCGCGAGGTTGCTCCGGACGAGCGTCAACCGCCGAAGCGGGTTGGACGAAGACCAGGAGGGGAATCTTTCCTGTCTACCGTCCGTTCCTCACTGCGAATCAGACTTATCCGACCTGCCCAAGGAGGCCCTTCCATGGCCGAGCGTGTGCTACGCGGCAGCCGTCTGGGCGCCGTCAGCTACGAGACCGACCGCAACGCCGAGCTGGCGCCGCGGCAGGTCATCGAGTTCGGCTGCCCTCAGGGCCACCGCTTCAGCGTCCCGTTCTCCGACGAGGCCGAGATCCCGCGCTCCTGGGACTGCAAGGTCTGCGGTGAGCCGGCGCTGCTCGTCCACGGTGAGCTGCCCGAGCCCAAGAAGGTCAAGCCTGCCCGCACCCACTGGGACATGCTGCTCGAGCGGCGGACGCTGCCCGACCTCGAAGAGGTGCTCGCGGAGCG
>JAWWOL010000070.1:0-3175 GCA_033851695.1 Frankiales bacterium | reverse complement strand
CGGGGTCGTGCGGGAGGTCAGCCGAAGCCGTTGGCCTGGTCCCAGGCCTTGGCAACCGCCTGCGGGTCCATCTTCTTGACCTGCACCTGCTCGAGCAGCTTGGCCAGGTCGAGGGTGGTGAGCTTGGCCGAGACCGCGTTGGCGGCACTGGTGATCGTCGGCGTCACCTTCGAGGTCGTGACCAGCGGGACCACGTTCTGCGCGGCGAACACGTGCTTGTCGTCGGTCAGCGAGACGAAGCCGTCATCCACGATCGACGGGTCGGTCGAGAAGATGTCGGCGGCGTCGACGCTCCCGTTCTTGAGCGCGGTCTGGGTGACCAGACCACTGGCCGACAGCGCGGTGAACCGCCCGAACACCAGCCCGTAGACCGCCTTGAAGCCGGGGACGCCATCTGCGCGGGTCTGCATGTTCGGCGGAGCGCCGTAGGTGAGCTTGCCGGCCACCGGCACCAGCGAGGAGATGGTGGTGAGGTTGTACTTCGTCGCCGTCGCCTTGGTGACGGTGATGGTGTCGGCGTCCTGGGCGGGCGCGTAGTTGAGCGGCGTGAGGTTGGCCGCGGCCGCGACGGTCTTGAGCGCAGCTGCGACGTCGGCGGGCGTCTTGGCCGTCGCCTTGGTGTCGAGGTAGTCCAGGATCGAGCCGCTGTACTCCGGGATGAAGCTGATCGAACCGTCCTTGAGGGCCTGCATGTAGGCAGCGCGCTCGCCGATGTTGACCTTGTAGCTCACCTTGACGCCCTTGGCGGCGAGGGCGTTGCCGTAGACGTAGGCGAGGATGGTGTTCTCGGAGAAGTCGGCCGAGCCGATGATCAGCGAGCCGGGGTCGCCGCCGGCAGTCCCGGTGCCGGCACCGGCCGAGGAGGACGCCGTACCGGACGTCGCGGGTGTGGAGGTGGCGCCACCCGAGGCGCTGGCTGCGCCGGCGCTGGTGGCCACCGAACCGCTCGGGGTCGACGCGGCACCGGGGGACGAGCTGCTGCCGCCGCAGGCCGCCGTCAGCAGTGCCGCACCCGCGGTCGCCGTAGCAAGCAGGATCTTGCTCTTCATGTTTCTCCTTAGATGGTGACCAGTTCCAGGCTGGGGCCGCCGTCGCTGCGGCGGTTCAGTGCACGGGCAGGGCCTCGCCGGTGGGGGTGGCAGAAGCATTCAGGTCGGAATTCTTAGAAGAGTATCGCCCGGACAGCCCTGGCGAGACCACCAGGGCCTGCACGCCCACCAGCGCGACGTCGACCAGGACAGCGAGGATCGCCACGAGCAACCCGGCCGCCACCATGACCGGGTAGCCGGTGTGCGGGTCGGTGATGCTCTGGTCGCCGATGTAGATGAGGCTGCCGAGACCGCCGAGCAGGGGCACGTAGGCGGCGATCGTCGCGGTGGCCAGGACCTGCAGGGTGGCGCTGCGCAGCCCCGACATGATGAGCGGCAGCGCGCACGGGAACTCGACCCTGCGGACGACCTGCCCGCCGGTCATCCCCATGCCCCTGGCCGCGTCGCGCACCTCGGGGTCGACGTTCTGAACGCCGGCATAGCTGTTGGTCAGGATCGGCGGGATCGCCAGCAGCACCAGCACGATGATGAGCGGGACGAAGTACGGGAAGCCGCCACGCTGGACCAGACCAGGCACTGCGGCGGTGTGCTGGATCTTGGGCGAGAGCCAGACGACGAGCAGCAGGAGCAGGCCCAGGACGGGCACGGCACGCACGGCGTTGGCCAGGCCGCCGATGGCAGCGACGCCACGTCCGGTGTGCCCGATCCACAGCCCCAGCGGGAGCGCGATGACCAGCGCGATGCCCACCGCGAGCGCCGTGTAGACGAGCTGCTGCCTGACCAGCGTCGGGACGCCGTTGATGCCGGTCCAGTTGGCGGAGTCGCCCAGCCAGGTCGGCACGTAGCGCAGGCTGGGCAACCCGGATCCGCCGGCCAGGGTCTCGGTGCCGATCATCGGCCGGCCACCGCTCGCTGCCAGGGCGTGAGGAGCCGGATCCCCAGCAGCACCAGTGCGTCGAAGATCAGCGCCAGCAGGACGAACAGGATCAGCGCCAGGAGGATGGGGTGCAGGTCGGAGGTCTGGTTGCCCTCGGTGAACAGCGAGCCGAGCTGGGCCACGCCGATCGTCGACGCGACGGACACGAGGCTGACGTTGGACACCGCCGCGACGCGCAGGCCGGCCCCGAGCACCGGCACCGCGATCGGCAGCTGCACGCCGAAGAGACGCTGCCGGGTGGTGAAACCCATGGCGTCGGCTGCCGACATGGTGTCGCTGGAGACCGACCCGAAGGCGTCAGCACTCACCCGGACCATCAACGCGAACGTGTAGACGGTCAGGGCGATGGCGACGTTGACCGGGTCGAGGATCTTCGTGCCGATCAACCCCGGCATCGACACGAAGAGCACGATGGACGGGATCGTGTAGAGGATGCCGGCGGTGGTGATCAGCGGCAGGTAGAGCCAGCGGGTCCGGCTGGCCCACCAGCCGATCGGCAGCGCCACCAGCGTGCCGACCAGCAGGGGCAGCGCCGCGAGCCACACGGTGGTCCAGGTCCAGCTGCGGATCTCGCTCTGGTGGTCGGTGAAGTACTGCCAGACCTGGCTCATGGCCGCGCGCCTTCCGCGCCGGCGACGCTGCGCTCCTGCTTGATCTTGGCCAGGACCCGGTCGGCGGTGATCGTGCCGGCGAGGCGTCCCTCGGCGTCGACCACCACGCCCCAGCCGCTCGGCGAGGACAGGGCGGCGTCGAGCACCTCGCGCAGCGAGCCGCCCTCGTGGGCGAGGGTGCCGCCGAGGTTGAGCATGTCCGGCGTGATCTGCCCCTTGAGCTGGTCGGGGGACAGGCCAAGGGTGTTGATCCAGCCCTGGGGCGCGTCGTGGTCGTCGACGACGAGGACCCACCCGTCCTCGGTGCTGTCGTAGACGGCCGCGAGGTCGGTGCCCAGCCTGGCTGCCGGCCCGTCGTCGAGGTCGAGCCGGCCGGCCGGCGTGAACCCGAGCGCGCGGTAGCCCCGGTCCCGGCCGACGAAGCCGGCGACGAACGGGTCGGCCGGCCGGGCCAGCAGCTCGGCCGGTGTGGCCATCTGTGCGAGCCTGCCGCCGACCCGCAGGACAGCGACCTGGTCGCCGAGCTTGATCGCCTCGTCGATGTCGTGGGTGACGAAGACGATGGTCTTGCCGAGGTC
>JAWWOL010000065.1:0-5759 GCA_033851695.1 Frankiales bacterium | reverse complement strand
GGCTCTCGCGGCGATCTCGGCCCAGGTCGCCGCCGTCGCGATCATCACCGGCCGGGCAGCAGCGACCGCCGTCGCGCTCGGCGGTTTCGACCGCGCCGCAGGCCTCGATCGCCTGGTGGTCCTCGGGCAGTACGGCGCAGAGCGCTGGGAGGCCGCGACCGGTGAGATGGTCCCGGCGACGCCGGCGCCGGGCCTCGAGCGGGCCCGCACCGAGCTGGCCGGTCTGGTCGGGGCGCCGCAGGTGCCCGCCGGGGTCGAGGTCGAGGACAAGGGCGTCGCGCTGGGGGTCCATCTGCGCCGCACCGCCGACCCGGCCGCAGCTGCCGCCGCGCTGCGCCCGGCCCTCGAAGACCTCGCCGCCCGCACCGGCCTGGTCGTCGAGCCCGGCCGGATGGTGCTCGAGCTGCGCGCACCCGGTGTCGACAAGGGCTCAGCGCTGCGCCGGTTCGTGCACGAGCAGGGCGGCCGGTCGGTGCTGTTCGCCGGGGACGACCTGGGCGACCTGGCCGCCTTCGAGGCCGTACGCGGACTGCGGGCCGAGGGGATCAGCGGTGTCACGGTCTGCTCGGCGTCGGACGAGGTCTCCGAGCTGAGCCGGGTCGCCGACCTGGTCGTCGACGGACCGGCCGGCGTGGTGGCGCTGCTCGTCCAGCTCACGGAGCTGATCCAGGGGAACGAGGCCGACCGACCGTCGAGATGATGGCGGTCGGCCTTTCAGCCGCGACGATCTCCGGTCGAAGACGTTCAGGTGATGATCCCTGCCCCGGACGTCGAGGCCGCCGTGATCGAGCTCCCGCACCCCAAGGCGCTCGCCGTCCGCGTCGGGCGCACCGTCGTCGAGTCGACGCTGATCCCACTCGGCCTGTTCTACGGGTGCATGGCCTCGATGGGACTGGTCGGTGCGGTGATGACGGCGCTGGCCTGGACCTACGCGGGGATCGCCCGGCGGCTGGTCAAGGGGCAGCCGATCCCCGGCATGCTGCTCATCGGCGCGCTGCTGATGACGGCGCGGACCGTCATCGCGCTGATGACCGGCAGCGTCTTCCTGTACTTCCTGCAGCCGACCCTCGGCACCTTCCTCGTGGCCGGCCTGTTCCTGGTCTCGGCTCCGCTGGGCAGGCCGCTGACCCAGAAGGTCGCTACTGACTTCTGCCCGCTGGAGGAAGGCATCATCAACACGCCCGGCATCGCGAGCTTCTTCGGCCGGATCTCGCTGATGTGGGGCCTCGTCTACACGACCAACGGCGCGGCGACGCTGTGGCTGCTCTTCGACGGCCACTCGGTCGGCATCTTCCTGCTGATGAAGGCGATCATCTCGGCGACGGTGACCTGGCTGACCGTCGGCGCCTCCTACCTGTTCTTGCGCCGTACGCTGCGCAGCACCGGAATCTCGCTGCGCTGGGGCCGTACCGCAGCCCAGGCTTAGCCCGCCAGCGCATCCAGCTGCTCGGTGAACCACGCGCCGGGGGGCAACGCCGTCGCCCCGCGTACGAGACCGACGTGCCGTCGTGCCCGTTCCTCCATGCTCATCGACAGGGCCCGGTGCATCGCCTCCGCCGTCGCCGTCACGTCGTAGGGGTTGACCACCAGCGCGTCGGCGGCGAGGTCGTCGACGGCACCAGCCTCGCGGGACAGCACCAGCACCACCCCCTTGTCGCTGAGTACGGGGCACTCCTTGGCCACGAGGTTCATCCCGTCCCTGATCGGGTTGACCACGACAACGTCGGCCAGCCGGTAGGCCGCCAACGAGCGGGCGAAGTCGTCGTTGACCTCGAGCAGCAGCGGCACCCAGTCGTCGGTGGCGAACTCGTCCTGGATCTCCTGGGCGATGCGCTGCACCGCCGCGGTGTACTCGCGGTACTCCGGCAGGTCGTGCCGGCTGGGATAGGCAAACGCCAGGTGGACGACCTTGCCGCGCCACTCGGGATGGTCGCGCAGCAGCTCGCGGTAGGCGGCCAGGCCGCGGACGATGTTCTTGGACAGCTCCGTACGGTCGATGCGCAGCAGGATCCGCCGGTTGCCGACCCGGTCCCGCAGCACCCGCCGCCGCGACTCGACATCGGGTTGCGCACCCCGGGCCCGCAGCTGCTCCGCGTCGACACCCAGCCCGTGGACGGCGACCTGGGTCACCCGGTCCTGGTACGTGACCGTCTGGGCGTCACTGTCGACCTCGGCGCCGAGCAGCTCCTGGCAGCAACGCAGGAACGCCCGCGACCAGCGGGCGGCCAGGAACCCCGCGTGGTCGGCGCCGAGGATCCCGGCGAGGACCTCGGCAGCGACGTCGTCGGGCAGCAGGGAGAAGTACGACGGGGTGGCCCACGGCGTGTGCGTGAAGTGCGCGATCTTGAGGTCCGGGCGCAGGGTGCGCAGCATTCGCGGGGTCAGCGTCAGGTGGTAGTCCTGCACCAGCACACTCGCCCCGGGCGCCGCATCCTCGGCCAGGGCCTGCGCGAACGCCTCGTTGTAGCGGTAGAACGCGTCCCACTCGCGGCGGAACCGGAAGTCGAACACCGGCTTGTTCGGGGTGTCGTAGAGCTGGTGGTTGACGAACCACAGGACCGAGTTGGCCACGCCGTTGTAGGCCCGGCGGAAGGTCGTCGGCTCGAGCTCGATCATCCGTACGGCGAGGCCGTCGGTGTCGTGACCGGCAAGGTCGAGCCGGCCGCCGGGGGACTGGGCGGCCGCCTGCCGGTCAGAGGTGGACAGCGCCGCGCAGACCCAGACGGTGTCCGGTCCGCGTGCTGCGACCGTCATGCCCGAGACGAGCCCACCGCCGCCGCGTCGCAGCTGGAGGGCACCGTCCTCGCCCTCGACGAAGGAGACCGGGCCCCGGTTGGACGCGACCAGGATCTTCGCGTGCCCTGCTTGCCGCATGAGCGCGACACTATCCGGTGACGCGGCCCGAGGGGGACACCCGATCACATCCTGGAGTACCGGTTTGACGCGGACCGGGGCTGTTGCCGACACTGGTCCAGCACAACCCACAACTTCATATCGCTCATCAAGAGGGGCAGAGGGAACGGCCCGGTGAAGCCCCGGCAACCATCACGACTCGACCGCGACTGCGGCGCGGGTCGGGGCAGGTGCCAATTCCGTCCCGCGGCAAAGTGCCGGCGGGGAAGATGAGGAAGGCCACTGGCATGACCCTGTCCCTCGAGATCCCGACCTTCGGGCCGGCGACGTCGCTGATCTGCCGCAACTGCGGAGCGACCTACCCCCTCTCCCCCCAGCACGTCTGTATCGAGTGTTTCGGGCCGGTCGAGATGGGCTACGACGACGACCTGCTGCGCAAGGTCACCCGCGAGTCGATCGAGGCCGGCCCCCGATCCATCTGGCGCTACGAGGGATTGATCCCCTCGCCCCCGCAGGAGTTCCGGGTCGACCTCGGCGTCGGCTGGACCCGGCTGGTCAAGGCCGACCGGCTGGCCGCCGCGCTCGGCATGAAGGCGCTGTGGGTCAAGGACGACTCGGGCAACCCCACCCACTCGTTCAAGGACCGGGTCGTGGCCGTCGCGCTGTCCGCGTCCCGAGCGATGGGCTTCACGACCGTCGCCTGCGCGTCCACCGGCAACCTGGCCAACGCCGTCGCTGCGGCCTCGGCTGCTGCCGGGCTGCGCTCGGTGGTGTTCATCCCGTCCGACCTCGAGCCGGCCAAGGTCGTCACCACCGCGGTGTACGGGCAGACGCTGATCGCCATCGAGGGCTCCTACGACGACGTCAACCGGTTGTGCAGCGAGGTCGCCGGTGAGTTCGACTGGGCCTTCGTCAACGTCAACGTCCGGCCGTTCTACGCCGAGGGCTCCAAGACCCTCGGCTACGAGGTGGCCGAGCAGCTGGGCTGGCGGCTGCCCGAGCAGGTCGTGATCCCGATCGCGTCCGGCTCGCTGCTGACCAAGGTCGACAAGGCCTGGCGCGAGCTGTCCAAGCTCGGGCTGGTCGAGGGCACCCCGTACAAGGTGTTCGGTGCCCAGGCCGAGGGCTGCAACCCGGTGGCGTCCGCCTTCACCGAGGGCCGGGACTTCGTCAAGCCGGTCAAGCCGAACACGATCGCCAAGTCGCTCGCGATCGGCAACCCCGCCGACGGCCCCTACGCGCTCGACGTGGCCAGGCGGACCGGCGGCGCCATCGCCGACGTCACCGATGCCGAGATCGTCGAGGGCATCCGGCTGCTGGCCTCGACCGAGGGCATCTTCGCCGAGACGGCCGGCGGCGTGACCGTCGCGGTGCTGCGCAAGCTGCTCGCGTCCGGCCAGCTCGACCCGGACGCCGAGACGGTGCTGCTCAACACCGGTGACGGGCTCAAGACGGTCGACGCGGTGGCCCCGTTCGTCGGCCCGACCGCGACGATCAAGGCCTCCCTCGACGACTTCCTGGCGACCGGCCTGGTCTGACCCGCCGGCCTGGCTCATGGTCGGCGGTGGGTTGTCGATATCCCTGGTGCGGGGACCGGGTCGTCGGCACGAGGAGCTCGTCGTGGTGCAGGGCATCGTCAAGTGGTTCAGCGCGGAGAAGGGCTACGGTTTCGCGACCGTGGACCAGGGGCCGGACGTCTACGTCCACTACAGCGTGATCACCAGCCAGCCGCGTGAGCTGGCCGAGGGTCAGCGGATCGACCTCGAGGTCATCCCCGGCGTGCACGGTCCGATGGCCGGCGCCGCACGCCCGGTGTGAGGACGCGCCGACCGCCCTGAGTACGGATACCCAGTCAAGATCACGTACTCGCACGCATCCCCGGGGTGCCACCGGACGGCATCGTCGTGACCACGGCGAGCGCCCGACTGTGGGCCAGCGGCCCTGGGCAAGGGGGACGGTCGGACGCACCGCCGTACGAGGTTCGAAACCGGATCGGGGCCGGTTCCGAATAGGGGAGAGCACCACACGTTGCCGGCTGGTCAGCGCCGCCCAGCCGGCAGGTCCGGCTCTTCTCGACCGAACAGGGGACGGTCGAGGTGAGCCGGACTTTTCGCTGTCCGGGGCAGGCCCGGACGGCCGCCGCGACCTTGCACTCGCCGAGGTCGAGTGCTAAAAATGCACTAGCACTCGTCGCTGTCGAGTGACAGCGAGACCGGTGGCCGGTGAGGCCGTCCAGGCTCGGGACCCATGTCCCGGCAAGGTCGGCCGTCCGTCGCGGGCGCCACCTCCGGTCCAAGAAATTGACTTGGGCTCCAAAGATCGTGATGGGGAGGATTCCCGCATGGCCAAGATCATCGCTTTCAACGAGGAAGCGCGACGCGGCCTCGAGCGCGGCATGAACGTGCTCGCGGACGCGGTCAAGGTGACGCTCGGTCCGAAGGGCCGCAACGTCGTCCTCGAGAAGAAGTGGGGCGCGCCCACCATCACCAACGATGGTGTGAGCATCGCCAAGGAGATCGAGCTCGAGGACCCGTACGAGAAGATCGGTGCCGAGCTCGTCAAAGAGGTAGCGAAGAAGACTGACGACGTGGCCGGTGACGGCACCACGACCGCCACCGTGCTCGCCCAGGCGATGGTCCGCGAGGGCCTGCGCAACGTGGCCGCCGGCGCCAACCCGATGGCCCTCAAGCGGGGCATCGAGGCTGCGGTCGAGCGGGTCTCGGAGCAGCTCAGCCTGCAGGCGCAGGACGTGACGACCAAGGAGCAGATCGCGTCGACGGCGTCGATCTCCGCTGCTGACACCACGGTCGGCGAGATCATCGCCGAGGCCATGGACAAGGTCGGCAAGGAAGGCGTCATCACCGTCGAGGAGAGCAACACCTTCGGCCTCGAGCTCGAGCTCACCG
>JAWWOL010000033.1:0-2826 GCA_033851695.1 Frankiales bacterium | reverse complement strand
ATGGGCGCGGCCAACCCGGTGCCGATGTATCCCGGCGACGCCTACGTCGACCTGATCGGCGCGGACAACTACGACAACTCGTGGTCCTGGAGCTATCCCTCGAGCGACCACGTCAAGGCGTGGAACGGCTTCCTCACCGAGAGCTACGGACTCAACTGGTTGGCCACTTTCGCTGCCCAGCACGGAAAGCGGCTCAGCTTCCCCGAGTGGGGTGTGCAGTGGACGTGTGACGGCCACGGTGGCGCCGACGACCCGTACTTCATCCAGCAGTTCCACGACTGGATCACCAAGCACGACGTCGCGTACGAGTCCTACTTCAACAACGACGAGAGCGCGTGCACCAAGTCGGCGTTGCTGGACGGGCACTTCCCGCAGGCCGCGGCGATGTACCAGAAGCTGTGGGGGGCTCCGGTCGTGGCGACTCCGCCGCCGGCACCCTCAGCCGCTCTGGACCTGACCCGGATCCGGCTGAGCACAACCGCCGGCCGGTCCACGAGCGTGATGCTGTTCGGTGCCACGGTGACCGGCGCAGCGTACCTCTGGCTGGTCGACGCGCCGGGGACCACGCAGGTCCGCTTCTATCTCGACCGGGCCACCACCACGACGCCGACGCAGACGGAGGGATCGGCGCCCTGGGACCTCAAGGGCGGCGCCACAGACGCCGCGAATCCCTTGCCGGCCGGCACTCTCACCGTCGGCGGCCATCAGTTGACCGTGTTGGCGAGCATGTCGAGTGGCGTCGTGCAGTCGGCCACCGTGTCGTTCACGGTCCGGTAGTCCTGATGCCCCGTACGAGCAACTCATCGGCCGGGTGCGACAGAATGAGCCGATGAAGGTTCTGCACGTCAGCCAGCCGGTGACGGAGGGCGTCGCCAACTGGGTCGTCGACCTGGTGAGCGACCAGTGCGCCCGCGGCTACGAGACGGTGGTGGCCTGCCCCGGTGACTCGCCGCTCTCCGCGCAGGTACGGGCGCTCGGGTCGGAGCAGCGGGACTGGACGGCCAGCCGCTCACCGGGCCCGAGCGTCCCGCGTGAGGTGCTCGCCCTGCGCAGGATCGTCGCCGACGTGCAACCCGACCTGGTCCACCTGCACAGCAGCAAGGCCGGCCTGGCCGGTCGGCTGGCGATCCGCGGTTCCCGGCCGACGGTGTTCCAGCCGCACGGCTGGTCGTTCCAGGCCACGACAGGGCCCCTGCGTGCGGCCACCGTGCGCTGGGAGTCGTTCGGCTCCCGCTGGGCCGACCGGATTCTCTGCGTCAGCGAGGGCGAGGCCGAGGAGGCTGCGGCAATCGGCATCCGCCGCGACCGGCTGGCCGTGGTCAGCAACGGCGTCGACCTCGAGCGCTGGCCCCGGGCCGGTACGGGCGCTCGTGAGGCCGCCCGCGAACGGCTGGGTCTGGACGCGGCCGCCGCGGTGGTCGTCAACGTCGGCAGGCTGAGCCGGCAGAAGGGCCAGGACCTGCTGCTGTCCGCGTGGCCGGCCGTGCGGTCGGCGGTTCCCGGCGCGCTGCTCTACCTGATCGGCGACGGGCCGGACCGCGAAGCGCTGGCCACGGCGATCGGTGCCGACTCCGACATCGTCCTGTACGGCGCCAGCCGCCAGGTGCCGGACTGGCTGGCGGCCGCCGACGTGGTGGTCATGGGGTCACGGTGGGAGGGCATGTCGCTGTTCGTGCTCGAGGCGGCCGCTGCTGGCCGGTCGTTGGTGGTGACCGACGTCGCCGGCATGCGCGACGTCGTGGGCCAAGGCGCCGGTGCCGCAGGGGCCGTCGTACCGCTGGAGCCTCCCGGCACGTTCGCCTCACGCTTCGGCGCCGCTGTCGCCGCGCGGCTGTCCGACCCCGAGCTCCGCGATCGCGAGGCGGCGGCCGCCCGTACGAGGGTCGAGGAGCGCTTCTCGATCACCCGGGCCTTCGACGCGACGGTCAGCCTCTACGACCTCTGCCTCTCCGCCCCCTGACCCGAACCGCGCAATCTGCCGAGCGCCAGTGGTGGCGCCGGATCAGTGCAGGGCGTGCCCGGCCAGGTCGGCCCAGCGGGGGTCGCTCTCCATCTTGACCGCGGCCGATCCCACCCGGGAGGGCGCCGCCGACATCAACGCGGCCAGGGCGGCGACGTCGCCGGCCGGGTAGAAGGACACCTCGGGACGCCCGGCCGCCTGCTCGACCAGCGCCGGCAGGTCGGAGGAGAAGACCGGGCAGCCGGCCGCGACGGCGCGCTCCAGAACGCCTGACTGGGCGGCAAAGAAGCGGTACGGGACCACGGCCGCGCGGCAGGTTGCCAGGATCCCGGCAAAACCGCCCGCGTCGACGAACTCCGACCAGAAGGTCACCGGGGCCTCGAGCTCGGCCACCAGCGCCTGCAGCAGCGCGAAGTAGTCCGGCTCCACCGCGGCACCGGCGATCACGAGCGGTCGCCCGGAGGCCTTGGCCGCCCGGATCGCCTCCTCGTAATTCTTGCTCGGCCGCATCTCGCCGAGACAGACGAAGACGTCCTCGGGCAGCGGCGAGGCGCCGATCGCGTCGGCGTGGCCCTCCTCGAACGCCCCGATGCCGGGCAGCTCGACGACACGGACCTTACGGGCGAACACCTTGGGCACGGCGTCGCCCTGCTCCTTGCCGTGGACGAGCACTCGGCGGGACCGGAAGAGCACGACCGCCTTGGCGCCCGCCCGGAGTCTCGTTGCCAGGCTGGCATTCTCGGTGTCGTGGTCCTTGACGTTGTGCACCACGGACACGGTCTGGATCCGCGGCGACGGCGGCACGGCCAACGCCATGATCGGCTCCTCGAGCACCACCAGCCGCAGCCCGGACAGGGCCGAGAGCT
>JAWWOL010000025.1:0-5554 GCA_033851695.1 Frankiales bacterium | reverse complement strand
CGCCCATGGCGTTGGCACCGGTGTCGCCGAGCATCGACCGCTCGCCGAGGTCGGCCGGCAACGCTGCCACGAGGGTGCCGTACGACGCCCCGAGCAACGCGGCGTCGGAGCCGCCGGCGGGCCGCGTCGACGCGAGTGTCACCAGGGCGGCCACCTTGAGCGTCCGGCCCGGGCGCAGGTCGAGCAGGTTGCACAGGTTGGCCGATCCGGCGACCAGGCAGCCGTCGAGGACCGTGTCGAGCGTCGGGCCGGTGCGGAGGAAAGCGCCCGCCAGGCTGGACAAGCCGATGACCACGACCTTGACCGCACCCGCGCTGATCCTGCCCTGGGCCGCCGCGCGGAGGTGCCCGCCGAAGCCCTTGGCCGCTCGCTCGTCCGCACGCAGGGAGGCCCGGTCGTCGTAGAACCCGGCAGCACCAGCCCCGGCAACGGCTAGCGCTGCACCGATCAGCTCACGACGGCCGCTGACGGCGATGCCGGCGACAATGCCAGCGGCTACGGCCGGTCCCGAGCACAGGGTCACGGACGAGCCACGGTAGTTGACCCGGCGCCAGGCTGGTCCGGTCGTGACGTCGAGCAGTCGGCGGACCCCCACCGTCACCGAAGCCGCAGCAGCCGCTGACGCCAGCGGACCGCGTACGAAGGCCTGGGTCGACCGGCTCACGGTGCCGGCGTGGGCAACGGCAGGTCTGCTCCGCTGTTCGCGCCGTAGGACCCGGAGTCGCCGCGCAGCTGGGCAGCCAGGGCGTAGACGACCTGGACGGTGCCCTGCGGCGAGTCGGCCGAGTCGACCGTGGAGACGGCATCGGAGGTGCCACTTGCACGGACGTCGCTCAGCAGGCTGCCCTTGGTCGCGTTAGCCGTGCCGGCCACGACCACGCCGTCGCCGGCCGAGTCGGCGGCGCCGACCAGGTCGAGCAGGGAGTCGTCACTCGAGGCAGGCGTGGCACTAGGGCTCGGGGTCGCCTTGGCGGCGCTGACTCCGTCATCGCTGATGACCAGCGCGAGGTCGGCGGGGGCGACGGTGCTGCTGAGCAGCTTGAGGAACTTCGCCTGGCTCAGAGCCGTCAACGCCGCGTCGGCCTGAGGGGTGGCCGTGTCGGCAGGAGTCTTGGCCAGCAGCAGGCTGGCCAGCAGCTGTGCCGCCCGCTGACCCGCGGTGCCGCCGGCGGGCAGCGTCACGGTGCCCGGCGCGACACTGTTGACGACGTCGCCGAGCCGGACCTGGTTGGCCGGGTCGAGATAGTCCGACGTGATCGCGACCTGTCCGGTGACCAGGCCGCCGGCGTCCGCCACCGCCTTGGCCATGGTGTTGCGCAGCGAGGTCGATGAGCCCGGCGCCGCCAGCACCAGCACCTTGTGCCCGGTCAGCCGGCCGACGATCAGCGGCTCCACGACCGCCGAGATGAACGCGCCCGCGTGCGACAGCTTCTGCTCGGTAGTGCTGAGCTGGTCGCGCAGGGCCTGCTTGTCCGCTGTCAGCGCATGCACGTTGGAGTTGAGGTTCTGCGTGAGCACCGGGTTCAGCGTCGTGGTGCCGAGCACCAGGCCGACGGCCAGCGCCAGGAAGATCCCGACGATGGACACGATGTGATAGCGGAAGTCGATCAACGGAACAGTCCTGACAGCCAGAAGGAGAAGGTGTGCCACTTGTCCAGGGCGATGTCCCGGTAGATCGGGGTCACCGACGAGAAGCCGATCGCGACGCTGATCGTGATCAAGGTGGCGACGATGAGCAGCAGCAGGGTGGGCGTGCCGATCCGGCTGCGGTAGAGCCGGCTCACCCCCTTGGCGTCGATCAGCTTGCCGCCGACCCGCAGCCGGGTGAGGAACGTGCTCGCCATGCCGGCCCTGCCCTTGTCGAGGAACTCCACCAGCGTCGCGTGGCTCCCGACCGCCACGATCAGCTCGGCGCCCTTCTCGTCCGCGAGCAGCATCGCGGCGTCCTCACTCGTGCCTGCGACCGGGAAGACCACGGCCTCGAGGCCCAGCTCCTTGAGCCGGGCCAGACCGGGGGCCCGGCCGTCGGGGTAGGCGTGCACGACCAGCTCGGCCCCGCACTGCAGGGTCGTGTCGCTGACCGAGTCCATGTCCCCGACGATGAGGTCCGGCCGGTAGCCCTCGTCGCGCAACGCGTCGGCTCCCCCGTCGACGCCGATCAGGACCGGCCGATACTCCCGGATGTACGGGCGCAGCGCCTGCAGGTCCTCGCGGTAGTGGTATCCCCGGACGACCAGCAGTGCCTGGCGGCCCTCCAGCACCGTCCGGATGTCGGGGACGCCGATGCCGTCGAGCAGCAGGTCCCGCTCCTTGCGCAGGAATTCGATGGTGTTGGCGGCGAAGGCCTCGATCTGCACCGAGAGCCCCGCGCGGGCCTCGGCCATCGCGGCCTCGATGTCCTCGAGGGTCAGGGCGGTGCCCTTGACCGCGATCCGCTGGTCGTTGCCGACGTAGAGCACGCCCTCGTCAAGGCGCACGCGGTCGCCGTCCCGTACGGTGCCGAACACCTCGGGTCCGACGTCGTCCAGCAGCGGGATGCCGGCCGAGACGATGATCTCGGGGCCAAGGTTGGGGTAGCGCCCGCTCATGCTCGGCGAGACGTTGACGACGGCGGCAACCCCGCTCAGGACCAGCGCCTCGGCGCTGACCCGGTCGATGTCCAGGTGGTCGATGACCGCGATCTCGCCGGGCCGGATCCGCTTGGTGAGGTTTTTCGTCCGGCGGTCCAGGCGGGCGATCCCGATCACGCCGGGCAAGGGGGTGACCCGATGCCGACGCAGAACCGGGACCCTCACCCCTGCATCTTGACAGAAGCGGCGAGCGGGCCTCCGCGCCCACGCCGCCTGGCGAGCGGTCAGCCCGCCTGCTTGGCCTGCGCCGCCGTCGCCAGCAGCTCCTCGGCATGGCCTTGGCCAAGCACCGAGTCGTCGAGACCGGCCAGCATGCGGGAGAGCTCGCGTACGCGGTCCTGGCCCTCGACGCGCCGGACGTCGCTGCTGGTCACGGTGCCGTCGTCGCTCTTGGAGACGACCAGGTGCTGGTCGGCGAAGGCCGCGACCTGCGGCAGGTGGGTGACGACGAGCACCTGGGCCTCGCGGGCGAGCCGAGCCAGTCGACGTCCGATCTCCACGGCGGCACGGCCGCCCACTCCGGCGTCCACCTCGTCGAAGACGAACGTGGGCACGGGGTCCTGGCCGGCGAGCACCACCTCGATGCCGAGCATGACCCGGGACAGCTCTCCCCCGCTGGCGCCCTTGACCAGTGGCCGGAACCCCGCGCCCGGGTGCGGGGCCATGAGGATCTCCACCTCGTCGACACCGTACGGGCCGAACGCCACCCGCACGCCGTCGAGCTCGAGCCCCTGCTCGTCGGTAGACCGGTTGAGGTCGACCTGGAGCCGCGCGTGCGGCATGGCGAGCTCGGCCAGCTCGGCGGCCACAGCGGTCGCGAAGCCGTCGGCCGCCCGGCGCCGGGCCTGCGTCAACGCCGCAGCCACGGTCTGCAGCTCCTGCTCGAGGACGCCGACCTCGCCACGGAGTCGGACGAGGCGGTCGTCGGCGTCGTCGAGCGTCAGCACGTCGGCCCTGGCGCGGGCGGCCCAGGCAAGGACCCCCGCGACATCGGGCCCGTACTTGCGGGTGAGCACCGCGAGCGACGCCTGCCGCTCCTGGGCCACGGCCAGCCGCAACGGGTCGGCCTCGACATCGTCCACGTAGGCGGCCAGGTCGCCCGCGATATCGGCGAGCAGAAAGGCCGCCTCCTGGATCCGCCCGCTCAACGAGGCGAGCAGCGGATCGTGCCCGCCAACCGGCTCGAGCACCCGGCGGGCCGCGGCAAGGGCCGTCCCCACGTCGGCGTTCGTCTCCTCGTCACCGCCGAGCAACGTGTGCGCCTGCGCCGCCGCGGTGCGCAGGGCGTCCGCATGGGACAACCGTTCGACCTCGGAGGCCAGCACCTTGTCCTCGCCCTGCTCCGGGGCGACGGCATCGATCTCGGCCAGGCCGAACCGCAGCAG
This sequence comes from Frankiales bacterium, assembly GCA_033851695.1. GTDB lineage: Bacteria > Actinomycetota > Actinomycetes > JAWWOL01 > JAWWOL01 > JAWWOL01. The sequence continues at coordinate 1,539 of JAWWOL010000025.1, read as the reverse complement.
GTCCAGCTCGCGCGTTCGGGTGGCGGCACGCGCTGCCAGCTCGTCGAGCTCGCGGCGGGCGCGCGTGAAGCTGGTGTAGGCGGCTCCGTACGCCGCCAAAGCGCCGGCCAGGTCCTCGCCACCGAACCTGTCGAGCGCTCGACGCTGGGTGGCCGGGCGCAACAGCCGTTGCTGGTCCGACTGGCCGTGCACCGCGACCCACCGCTCCGCGAGCTCACCCAGCACCGCCGCCGGGACACCCCGTCCGCCGAGCTGGGCCCGGGACCGGCCTTCGGCCGAGATGATGCGGCTCAGGATCAGCTCGCCGTCGTCCAGGTCGGCTCCGGCGTCCAGGGCACGGGCGGCCACCTCGCCGTCGGGTGCGACCCGCAGCCTGCCCTCGACGACCGCCCGCTCGGCGCCGGCGCGGATCAGGCCGGCATCGGGCTTGGCCCCCAGCAGCAGGGCGAGTCCCTGCACCACCATCGTCTTGCCGGCGCCGGTCTCCCCCGTCACCACGGTCAGTCCCGGCCCGAGCTCGAGCACGGCGTCCTCGATCACCCCGAGGCCTTGGATCCGCAGCTCGATCAGGCCGTCGCGTTGAGGCGGGGGCTTGCGCCTAGTCGCCATGACCCCGCCAGCCCTGGACCGGTAACCCGAACTTGGCGACCAGGCGGTCGGTGAACGGCCGCTGGTGCAGCCGGGCGAACCGTACCGGCTCGGTGCCACGGGTCACCTCGACCCGCGACCCGACAGAGATGTCCAGCCTGCGCCGGCCGTCACACCAGACCACCCCCTTGGGCGACTCGGGCAGGACCTCGACGGCGAGCACCGACGCGGGCGAGGTGACCAGTGGCCGGGCGAAGAGGGCGTGCGCGCTGATCGGCACCATCAGCATCGCCTCGACCTCGGGCCAGACCACCGGGCCTCCGGCCGAGAAGGCATAAGCGGTCGACCCGGTGGGTGTCGCGAAGACCACGCCGTCGCCGGCCCAGCGGGACAGCGGACGGCCGTCGATCTCCACCACCACCTCGAGCATCCGCTCCCGGGCATCCTTCTCCACGGCCACCTCGTTGAGCGCCCAGCCGTGCTCGACCCCGCCGGCAGCGCCGTGGACGGCGACGTCGAGGGTCATCCGCTCCTCGACCTCGTAGCGTCGCTCGACCAGCCGGTCCACGGTCGAGGTCAGCGCCTCGCGCTCGGCCTCCGCGAGGAAGCCGACTTGGCCCAGGTTGACGCCCAACAGCGGGGTGCCGGCCCGGCGTACGAGCTCGGCCGCCCGCAGCAGGGTGCCGTCGCCCCCGAGCACCAGCACGATCTCTGCGCGGTCGACCACTCCGTTCGGGGCGCTCTGGACGGCCACACCCTCGAGGTTCAGCTCTGGGGCCTCGTCGCCGAGGACATGCAGCGAGATCCCGGCCTCGGTCAGCCGCTTGGCGACGATCGCGGCGCTGTGCAGCGCGGCCGGCCGGCCGGTGTGGGCGACCAGCAGCACCTCGCGGGTCACGACGGTCCCTCGCGCAGCGCGGTCTCCAACGCGGCCTCATCGAGCGGCCCCGC
>JAWWOL010000023.1:0-10856 GCA_033851695.1 Frankiales bacterium | reverse complement strand
CAGGCGTCGCGGCGACCCGAGCTCGCGCACCAGCGCGTACTGCAGCCGCCATCGGTTGCCAGTGGCCGCCGCGAGCTGTTCCTCCAGCGCGTCAGCGATACCGTCCGGGGTCAGCGTACGGAAGATCGGCAGGGTGCCTGCGAACAGCTCGGCGAGGCCACCGGCCGTGGTGGCGACGACCGGGACGTCGGCGGCGAGGGCGAGCTGCGCCACGCCGCTCTGCTCGGTGTTCGTGTAGGGCAGGGCAACCAGGTCGCAGGCACGGAACCACGCGCCAACCTCGCCGGCCGGCACGTGACCCGTGGTCACCACGTCGGCGGTCAGGCCCAGCTCCTGGATCCGGCTCAGCACCCCGGTGAGGTAGTCCCGGTCGGCCCGCTCGAAGCGGCTGAAGGCAGGCGGCCGGGGCCGGACGTCACCGGCGATGACGAGACGGAGCTCGCCCCGCAGGTGCGGTGCCCGTTCGAAGAGGCGGGCAAGACCCTCGACCAGCTCGCGGAGACCCTTCTCGACATGGACGTAGCCGAAGAACAGCAGCACCGTGGAGCCGACAAGACCGTGGCGCCGGCGGAGCTCGGCCGGATCTGTCGTCGAGGCGGGCAGGTCGTAGACCGGGTGCGGAACGACCAGGACGCGGCCGGCCGGCACCTTGAGGACGCTGCGGACGGCCGTGGCCGAGGCCTCCGTGTGTACGTGGACGACGTCGGTCACCGTTGACACGAGGCGGTAGTAGGCGCGACCGACGCGACCCAGCCGCTCCAGGTCCCTGGTCACCTCGTGGTGGGTGACCAGGGTGCGGGCTCCCTTCAGGCGCAGTGCGGCGATGAGCAGCCACAACGGCGGCAGCAAGGGCCCGTAGGTCGCGATGCCGTGCTGCAGGTGTAGGGCGTCGGCGTGCCAGCCGGCGGCCCGGCGGTAGGTCCGCCACCAGGTGACGGGCGACCAGGAGACCAGTCCCAGGACCGGCATGGACGAGCTGGTGGCATCGGGCGTCGTCGTCACCGCTGCCATCGTGGTGTCGCACGCCGCGTACGCCTGTGCCAGTTTGCCGGCGTAGTCGGCAATCCCGTCCTTGGCCGGAGGCAGCGGGCTGATCGAGATCACCCTCATGAGCGGTAGACCTTGGCGACCTGCGCGGCGAGCGCATCCCAGCTGTACTCGCCGGCCGTCTCGAGCGCGCCGGCGGAGAGCCGGTCGGCGTCGTCCAGAGCGGCAGTCAACGCCGCGGTCATGGCGTCCACCGTCGCCGGGACGGCATAGCCGTTGACGTCCGCGACCACCAGCGAACGGGCGAAGTTGTCATCGTGGTCACTCGTGACCACGGGCGTGCCACAGGCGAGTGCCTCCAGGGCTACCATGCCGAACCCCTCTCGCTCGGTCGGAAAAGCGAGCACCGAAGCGCTCTTCATGGCGGCCAGCACATCGAGCCGCTCCTCGAGGGCACCGACCAGCCGGACGCTGTCCTCGAGACCGAGCCGCCGCACCCGGGCTTCGAGCGCCGGCTGCTCCGGGCCCTTGCCGATCACGGTCAGCGAGACGGTGCGACCCTGGTCGCGCAGCCTGGCCACGACGTCGATCACGACGTCGACCTTCTTGTGCTCGAGCAGCCGGCCCACGCAGAGCAGGTCGACCGTGCCAGCGGCGGGAGGAGCAGCCGCGATCTCGTCCGCGTCGACCCCGTTCGGGACGACGGTGATCAGGGCCTTGCCGCGGCTGATCTCGCGCAGCCGTTCGGCCGTGCCCTCGGACGCGGCGATGATGTGGTCGGGCAGGGACACGGCGAGGCGCTCGCACCAGGCGGCGATGACGCCGAGCCGGCCCAGATAGTCCCGCCAGTAGGCAGGGCCCCACACCTCGTGCCAGGTCACGACCAGGGGCTTGCGCCTCAGCGTGGCCACCAACCGGAGCGGGAACAGCGGCAGGAACGGGATTGCGTCGCCCTCGAGGACGTCGAACCGCTTGGTGAGCATGCGGAAGCAGGCGAGTGCGAAGACCGCGGCCTGGCGGATGGACCGCCGGGAGCCGGCGTAGAGCGGCACGAACGGCGAGATCGCGTGCAGGCCGACCGTACCCAGCGCGCTGCTCCGCGGCCCGGGCCACCAGCGCATGGTGTAGACGTCCACGTCGACCGCGTGGGCCGACATGCGCTGGGAGAGCGCGTGGTGCCGGACCTCCTTGCCACCCTTGTTGAACGGCGCGAGCGCGTCGGTCACCAGGGCGACGACGATCCGGTCCGCGGACGTCGTGGCTCGGTCAGACTGCACAGCGACCACTCCCCGCCTTGGCGCCCGGCGTCGTCGTGTCCGGGATGGCCCAGAGGTGGATGCTCTCCACCTTGCCGGAGTCGTCGCTGACCTGGACGTTGACCTCGGTGCGCACCTTGCAGCTCGCGATCTTCGTCTGGACGGGCACCGACGCGGCAGCACCACCGGACAGGGTCAGCGGCTTGACCGCGACCTGCTTCAGGTGCCCTGGGACGCCAGTGCTCACGACCGCGCGGTAGGTGCGGGTGCTCGTCGACTGGTTGTGGACGACGTAGACGAAGGAGGTCGTGCCATCAGCCTTGACCGCCGACTGGATCGGGTTGGGCGAGGAGAAATAGACCTCGGTGAACGACGCTGTCGCCGGGAGGACACCCAACGACTCCAGACCGTGGCGGACCGGCGCCGCCTGCGCGACCGTCGGGACCGAGAGCAGCGCCAGCCCGGTGAGACCGATGCCGAGCCGGCGCTTGGCCGGACTCATCATTCGGCGACCTCGATGAGGTCCGGGTCGTCGCCGGCGGGCCCGGCGGGCCGGGTCAGCGAGACGAGCGAACCCGCGCCGTGGCCCAGGGCCGGCGGCAGCTGGACCTTGCGGGAAAGCCGCACGCGTCCGAGCACCCGGAAGCACTGGACGCCGTCACGCCAGTTGATCTTCTTGCCCTCGTCGTGCGAACGGGCGAAGTAGGAGACCGGGACCTCGAAGGGGCGGATGCCCATCTTGAGGGCGTTGGCGGTGATCTCCGTGTCGAGACCGAAGCCGGACTCACGCAGCTCCATGGCGCGCAGGATCTCCAGCGGCACCAGCTTGAGGCAGGTGTGCAGATCGCTGATGTAGGAGCCGAACAGCACGTTCGTCGCGAGGGTCATGACCCGGTTGCCGATTGCATAGTGCAGCGAGTGGTAGACGGTGTTGACCCCGAAGAGCCGGGTCCCGTAGACCACCCGGCAACGGCCGGCGATGATGGGCGCCAGCATCGGCGGCAGGTCGGTCGCGGCGTATTCCAGGTCGGCGTCGAACGGCACCAGGTGCGTGCCGGTGGCGGCCTTGATCGCGGTGCGCAGCGCCGCACCCTTGCCGAGGTTGCGGGGATGGGTCAGCACCACGACTCTGTCGTCGTCGATCGCCCGCAGCTGCGCAGCGGTGCTGTCCGTGCTGCCGTCGTCGACCACGATCAGCTCGATCGGGCACGGGTAGTCCACGTCGAGCACGTGGTGGATCGCCCTGGTGACGGTCGCACCCTCGTTGTACGCGGGCATGACGATGCTGAGCCGGACCGGCACCTCCGGCGTGCGCTTGCGCGCATGCGTCTCGGCGAAGGCCGCGTCATCGCCTTCGGCCACGACGCCGCGAAGCGACGTCGGACCGTGAGACGCGGCATAAAGACCCTGAGGCATGGTGATTTTCCCCTCGCAGGTTTCTTGCGAAAAGTGAACGCAACAAGTGTGGTGACTGACTGTCATGACTGTATCCGAGGATTGTGACGTCCGGCTGAGGCAGAAAAGAGTTAACCCAACGGACTTATGGTGTACGGATACCGGCACGCAGTTGGTGGCGTGCGTGAAGGCACGCCAAGGCCGACGCGTTACGACCTTGAGAGCGGTCGTCGTCAACCACGCAACCCTGAGCAACTTCGGACATATCGTATATCACTCCGGGGCTGCACGCCTGGCGGGCTAGCGCAACCGGCCGGTTCGGCCCCCACCGGCGGAGGCCCGCCCCGCGTGGTTGTGGTCACGCGCCAGGGCCGCGGGTCGATTGGCGAGCCCCCCTACCACGGGCCTCATAGAATTGCTTCGCGCGGATTCTTGCTGATCACGAACAGATCACGACCACGTAAGCAGATTGTTGCCGCAGGGGCCTCGAAGCGCCGCGTCCGTGCAGCTCCCGGGCGGCCCATAGCACATTTGGCGAAGGCTTTACCTTGCGCCCCTCCGGTCATTCATCGCTTACGAAGGCCACCGGCGGACGGGGTTGCAGGGCACGCGTGTGGCGCGCCTCACGCAGCCTTCAGAATGTCCGGGCACGATGGATGCCGTGGCGTCCTCGGAGCCGGCACGTCTGGAGACAAGCGCCAGGGTGTACGGCGGCCCTGCCGCCACCTGTGCGCCCGACGCCCCGACGCAGGGCCGGTGGCCTCGGCGACGGCTGATCGGCCTCGCCGTCCCGCTCGCCGTGCTCGCCCTGGTTGCTGCGCTACCTGTCGCGGACGAGGACAGCTTCCTCGACGTGTTCCGCTCGGTGAAGTCCACCCTGCACGGCTTCGGCGCCCTCCGCTGGCAGTTCCTGCCTGCCCTGGCGGTCGTCGCCGCCCTTCACTACGTGTGCGCCGCGCTGGCCTTGCAGGCAGCCGCCGGGGCGCGGCTGCCGCTGGGCCGTACGATGCTGGCGGAGCTCGCCGCATCGACCGCCAACCGCTTGACGCCCGCCGGCCTGGGGGGCGCGGCGGTCAATGTCCGCTACCTGACCCTCAGCGGTGCGGCCACAGCAACCGCGGCAGGGGGAATGGTGATCGCACTCGCGATCGTGGGCGCGCTGGCGGATCTCGTGCTGCTCGTCTTTCTGGTGGCGGCCGGGGGCACCGTCGGGCTGGGTGGCGGCAGAGCGGCCCTGACCGCCCTGCGGAGCCGGGTAGTGCACCTGACCGGTCCGAGCGCCATCCGGATCATCCTGGCCGGCGTCGTAGTCGCGGGGGTGGTGCTGGTCGTCCGGCGCATCGTGTCCCGGCGACGGCGGTCCTGCGCCGACGAGGCAACGGCCTCGGCCCTTCGCAGCCTCGGCCGCCTCGCCGTCAGCAACGCCCGCCACGTGACCGACGTCGCACGTCGCCCCCGTGACCTGGCCACCCTCGTCACGGCCTCCGCCGCCACCACGGTCCTCATGGGACTGGGCCTGGCCGTTGCCGTACGTTCCGTGCCCGGGTCCACGCCGGGCAGCCACATCGGCACCATCGTCAGCGCGTACATGGTCGGCGCCGCGGTGGGCTCGGCCGTACCCACTCCTGCCGGCGTCGGCTCGGCGGAGGCGAGCCTGGTGGGGGCGCTGGTGGTCGTCAACGTCCCGGTTGAACATGCGCTGCAGAGCGTCCTGCTGTTCCGGCTGGCCGTCTTCTGGTCGCCGGCCGTGATCGGCCTGCCAGCCGCCCGGATGCTCCGGAAGCGGGGCGCCCTGTGACCACTCAACCGCTCGGACCGGGCCAGGCCACCCGGACCGTCCGAGGACAGCAGGTCGGTGGGCTGGCGACGCTGATCACCCCGAGCCTGGTCGCCGCCGTGCTCGCGTACTTCTACGTCAGGCACACCCCGCTGGTCGGCGATCTCGCGGCGCAGACGGCGTGGGGGGAGCTGTTCACCCGCAGCGGAGAGGTCGCCTGGTGGACCGGGTGGTACGGCGGCATCGCCACCAGCTCGTACAGCCTGATCACGCCTGGTCTGCTCGGCTGGCTCGGCCCGGTCATGCTCGGAGCCCTCAGCCTGGTCGTCACCCCCCTTGCGGCGATCCCGCTCCTGCGACCGGCCCGGCGCCCGCTGGCCGGCGGGGTGGTGCTCGCGCTCACGGCCGGGGTTGACGTCGCCACCGGCCGGACCACGTTCGCGGCTGGTGTGGTTGTCGCCCTGCTGGCGCTCAGCGCCGCGATCAGCGGTCGTTCCTGGTGGGCCGCCGTCCTCGGCCTGCTGGCGGTCTGCACCAGCCCGGTGGCCGGGCTGCTGGGCCTGTTGATCGCCGGCTCGGTCGCCGCGCTCACGCCGGCGCGCCGGCCGTGGTTGTCGGTCGCGGCCGGTGCGAGCGTCGGCCTGGCCGTGCTGTGGTGGCTTGCCGGCGGCCGCGGTGCGGGCTTCCAGCCGTTCGGCGTGACCGACTTCGTGCTCACCCTGCTCGCCGCGGGCTTCGTGCTGGTGGCCCCTGTCGGCCGGGTGCTGCGCGGGGTCGCCCTGACCAGCTGCCTCGCCGCTGTCGTCCTTTTCGTCGTGCCGTCGCCGGTCGGCTCCAACCTGACCCGGATCGTGCTCATGGGTGCGGCGCCCGCGGTGATCGCCAACGCCCGGCTGCGGCCACGCTGGCTCCTGACAGCGACGGCGCTGAGCGCCATCCTCCCGGTTGGCCTGCTCATCGGCAGCGTGGCCGACGCGAGCCGTCCGGGCAGCACGGAACAGTTCGTCGCCGCACTCCGCTCCCGGCTGGCCACGGAGCCGCTGCTGCGCAACCATCGGCTCGAGGTGGTCGACGTGGCCACGCACTGGCCGTCCGCCCGGCTGCTGCCGACGGTCGCCCTGGCCCGGGGCTGGGAACGCCAGGCCGACGAGCAGCTCAACCCCGAGCTGTACGAGGGGCCGGCGCTGACGCCGGCCGCGTACCAGCAGTTCCTCGACCGCAACGCCGTGGCCTTCATCGCGCTCCCGCGCAACGCCCCCCTGGACTTCGGGACCGTTCGCGAAGCCGCCCTGATCCGCGCCGGCCTGCCCTACCTGACCCTGAGCTGGAGCAACGCCTCCTGGGAGCTGTACGCGGTGCGCGACCCCACCTCGGTCGTGTCGGCGCCGGCCACCGACGTGCAGCTCACCGACACCGGAGCCATCTTCAACGCGCCGCAGGCCGGAAGCTATGCCGTACGCGTCAACTGGTCGCCCTACCTCGTGGTCACCGGGGGCACGGTGGCCGAGACCGCCGACGGCGACGTCCAGCTGCAGCTGACCGGACCGGGCACCCATCAGCTGCATGCGGTGTGGCGCATACCCTGAGCGCTAGCCGGCGATCCAGGCCGCTGTGTCCGCGGGCAGCAGCCCGTCGGCGGTGAGCGGTCCGCTGACCAGCACCGGAGTGCCCGCGGGCAGGGCCACCGGATCGGCGGAGACGTTGACCACGCAGGAGAACCCCGGCGTACGGACGAAGGTCAGCACGCCCTCCGGTGCCGGCAGCCACTCGAGGTCCCCGTCCCCCAGCGCGGGCAGCTCACGGCGAAGCCGCAGCGCCGCCCGGTAGAGCGACAGCACCGAGTCGCCGTCACGGCTCTCCGCCTCGGCCGTCGACGCCGCCCAGCCGGCCGGCTGGGGCAGCCACGGCGGCTGGGAGCCTTCGGGGCTGAACCCGTACGGCGGGGCGTCACCCGACCACGGGATCGGCACGCGGCAGCCGTCGCGGCCGTGCCCGATACCGGTCTGGAAGGCGCGCGGGTCCTGCAGCACGTCGATGGGCAGGTCCTCGACCTCGGGGAGGCCGAGCTCCTCGCCCTGGTAGACGTAGGCGCCGCCGGGCAGCGCCAGCATGAGCAGGGCCGCCGCCCGCGCGCGGCGTACGCCCAGCTCGAAGTCGGCCGGCAGGGCCAGCAGGTCCTCGAGCCACACCCGCTCGACGATCTCGCCCTGAGGTCTCGCGTAGCGCGAGACCTCACGCGGGACGTCGTGGTTGGCCAGCACCCACGTCGGCGGGGCTCCGACCTGCCGGTGGGCATGGAGCGTCCGGTCGATCGTCTGCCGCAGCAGGGCGGCGTTCCAGGGCGTGTTGAGGAACTCGAAGTTGAAGGCCGTGTGCAGCTCGTCCGGCCGGACGTAGTCCACCAGCCGGGACGCGGGTTGCACCCAGGCCTCGGCGACGAAGACGCGTGGGTCGGCGTAGGAGTCGGCCAGCGCCCGCCAGGACCGGTAGATGTCGTGGACGGTCGGCTGGTCCCAGTGCGGGTGCTCGCCCTGCCCCAGGTCGCCCTCGGGCGGCAACGGCCACACCAGGTCGCCCACGTCGACCAGGCCTTCGGCCTTGACCAGGCCGTGCGCGACGTCAATCCGGAAGCCGTCGATCCCCCGGTCGAACCAGAACCGCAGCGTCGCCTCGAAGTCCGCGCGGACCTCGGGGTTGTCCCAGTTGAGGTCGGGCTGCTCGGGGGCGAACAGGTGGAGATACCACTGGCCGTCGGCGACCCGGGTCCAGGCGCGGCCACCGAACTGGCTGGCCCAGTCGTTCGGCGGCTGGTCGTCGTCGGTGTCGCGGAACAGGAAACGTGCCCGCTCTGGCGAACCCCGGCCGGCGGCGAGGGCCTGCTGGAACCACTCGTGCTGGTCCGAGGTGTGGTTGGGCACGATGTCCAGCAGCACCTTCAGACCGAGGCCGTGCGCCTCGGCGATGAGCTTCTCGGCCTCGGCCATCGTGCCGAACACCGGCTCGACGTCGCGGTAGTCGGAAACGTCGTAACCCGCGTCCTTCATCGGCGACGGATACCACGGGCTGATCCAGACCGCGTCGACGCCGAGCTCGGCGAGGTGGGTCAGATGGGTGCGAAGGCCCGCGATGTCACCGATGCCGTCGCCGTTGCCGTCGGCGAAGCTGCGTGGGTAGACCTGGTAGACGACGGCGCTGCGCCACCAGTCCGTACGAGGATGTGTCACCGTCGACAGGCTAGCCCACGGACATGACGAGACCCGGCACGCAGATCGCGTACCGGGTCCCGGTGCTGCTCAGGCCTGCCGGGGGTCAGTCGTCCCAGGGGCCGTAGTCGGGGTCATGCATGGCTTGCTCCTTATCAGTGGTGCGTGTCTGTGGGTGCGTCGCTGGCTGTGATCGCGACGACCGGGCTGGGCATCTCTGCCGCGCGCCCTCGGAAAAGTTCTCGGCAGCTCAGCCGGAACCTTGAGGCCGGTAGGAGCCTCACGCCCGCTGCAACGCCCACTCTGCCGGTGATTGTTCCGGCAGGACGAGCACCAGGGGCGCTGTCACGGGCTCTGTCGGCCCGTCGAACCAGCCGTCGAGCGGCTGGCGCGTGAGACAAGCATTGCACATCGCGAACTGTTCCAAGCAGTAGGCCGGCGGTCCCCAGCGCAGCCAGCGCCGGACTCCGCTGCGCACGAGGCTGTGCACCTGGGGGGTGCCGCACTGGTTGCACGAGCGGCGGCGAGCCGACAGGACCGTGCCGACCCTGCTCTGCTTCAGCACCGTTTCCTTCATGGCAACGACGCTAGGCAGCCGGTGTTGCGGGCTCGTGACACTCAGGTTGGCGGTAGGTGAAGTCCTGAAGCCGATCTGGGGACCGGACGGCAACGTTCCGGCTTCGCGGAGGCTCACTCGGCGCGTACGTCGAGACCCATCCTCGTCGCCACGACGACGGTCTGGTCCGCCGTGATGATCGCGGAGCGCAGATCGGTGCTCTCCAGGTCGAACGAGGAGAGATCGCTGCCGCGCAGGTCGGCTCCGCGGAAGTCCGCCCTGCCGGTCCACGCGCCCGATAGGTCTAGACCACGCAGCACAGCACCCGCGGCCTTGACGCCGGTGAGGTCGGCCTCGCGCATCCGTACGTCGGTCAGCTCGGCGGACGTGAGGTCGGCGCCGGACAGGCCCACGAAGGACCAGTCACCGCCGGAGACCTTGACCAGGCTGAAGTTGCAGTGGTCGAACCTGCTGCCCACGAGCTTGCACCGCAGGAACGTGGCGTCGAAGAACGAGCAGCCGTTGAAGGTGCAGTTGACGAACGCAGCGTCTGTGTGGGTGGAAACGTTGAACTTGACGTCACGAAAAGTGCAGTCGGCGAAGACGGCTCCGACGTCCGCCCAGTCCATCATGTCGACGCCGGTGAAGGTCGTGCTCTCGTACCCGAGAACGTCGGGATCCCAGTCGGCGTCGCGGATCGTCGTGGTGGGGTCAGCCACTGGCGGGCTCGAGCAGGAACACGGGGATCCGCCGGTCGGTCTTCTCCTGGTAGTCGGCATAACTGGGGTAGGCGTCGACCGCCCGCTGCCACCACAGGGCGTACTCGTCGCCGGACAGCTCGCGCGCGATCAGGTCCTGCTTGGTGGGGCCGTCCTGCAGCTCGACCAGCGGGTGGGCCTTGAGATTGTGGTACCACGTCGGGTGGGTCGGCGCCCCGCCCTGCGAGGCAACCACCGCGTAGACCCCGTCGTGCTCCACCCGCATCAACGGGTTCTTGCGCAGCTTGCCGCTGCGGGCGCCGATGCTGGTCAGGACGATGACCGGCAGCCCGGTGTCCCGCAGGGTCAGTCCCTCGGTGCCGCCGGAGCCCTCGTACAGCTCGACCTGGTCGCGGACCCATTTCTCCGGACTTGGCTCGTACTCACCGGTGAGTGGCATACCTCTACTTCTACACCGCATCCGACCGTTCCGACAGCGTGCCCCGGCGGCGCGGTGCAGCTGCCCTGCGCGACGCGTCGACAGGTGCCGTCCGGCGCTGCCTTGTCGTCCAGCTGGGAGCTCAGCGGTGGCGGAGCTGCTCGTAGCGGGACGCGGCGCGGCGCCAGGGCTCGGGATCGGCCGGCTCGTAGCGGCGCAACGGTTGACTGTGCGCCCGCAGCTCGGTCAGTCCTCCCTCGATCGCACCGTGTGCTCTCGCCTGGACGAGGATGTTGCCGAGCGCGGCCGCCTCGACCGGGCCGGCGACCACGGGCAGCTCGCAGGCGTCCGCCGTCAGCTGGCACAGCAGGGCGTTGCGTGCACCACCGCCGACCAGGTGCACGACGTTGACGCTGCTGCCGGACAGGTCGGACGCCTCCCGTACGGCCTGGCGGTAGGCAAGCGCGAGGCTGTCCAGGATGCAGCGCACCATCCCGCCCTGACCGGCCGGCGGTGCCTGCCCTGAGCTGGTGCAGTACGCGGCG
>JAWWOL010000008.1:0-9223 GCA_033851695.1 Frankiales bacterium | reverse complement strand
CGCACCTCCGACGACGACGGCACCTCCGACGACGACGGCACCTCCGACGACGACGGCTCCGCCCGGGGCATTGGTCAACGGCGGGTTCGAGTCGGGTCTGTCGCCGTGGACCTGCCAGGCCGGGTCGACCGTGGTGACCTCCCCGGTGCACGGCGGGTCGCATGCCCTGTCGGTGGTCGCGACCTCAGCCCAGACCGGGGAGTGTGACCAGTCGCTGCACCTGGCGGCGAGCCACGCCTACACGTTGAAGGCCTGGGTGCAGGGCGCGTACGCCTATGTCGGGATCTCCGGCGGGCCGAGCACCTGGGCCTCTTCGACGACCTGGACCCAGCTGTCGGTGCCGTTCACGACCGACGCCACCGGCAACGCCACGGTCTACGTGCACGGGTGGTACGGCCAGGGCACCGTCTTCGCCGACGACGTCACGGTCAGCTGAGGATCAGGCGGACGAGCGGATGACCAGCTCGGTCTCGACCACGACGTGCTGCTGGCTGTGGTCGCCGGTGGCGACCTGGGTGAGCAGCATCTCGGTCATCTTCCGGGCCATCGCCTCCACCGGCTGCCGGACCGTGGTCAACGGCGGGTCGGTGTAGGGCGCCGACGGCGAGTCGTCGAAGCCGATGACGGCGACGTCGCCGGGCACCGTACGGCCGCTCGAGCGCAGTGCGTGCAGGGCACCGGTCGCCATCAGGTCGGACGCGGCGAAGATCGCGTCCAGGTCGGGATGGCGGGCCAGCAGCTCCTGCGCGCGCGCCATGCCGGCGGCCTCGGTGAAGTCGCCGACCGCGACCAGCGACTCGTCGTACGGGAGTCCGTGGGCCTCGAGCGAGCGGCGGTAGCCCGCGAGCCGGTCGATGCCGGCGCACATGTCCTGCGGACCGGTGATGGTCGCGACCACCCGGCGACCGGCGGCGAGCAGGTGGTCGACGGCGCCGCTGGCCCCGCCGACGTTGTCGGCGTCGAGCCAGGTCACCCCGTCGGCTTCGACCATGGGGCGGCCGAACAGCACGACGGGCATGCCCAGCCGGATCAGGGCCAGCGGCAGCGGATCCTCGCCGTGCAGGGACATCAGGATGACCCCGTCGACGTGCCGGTTCTGCACGTAGCGCTCGAGCCGGGCCCGATGGACGTCGTTCTGCGCCATCAGCAGCACCAAGTGCATGTCGGTCTCGGACAGCGCGTCGCTGACCCCGCGTAGCGCCGCGGAGAAGAACGGCTCGCTGAACACCCGGGTCTCCGGCTCGGAGACGACCAGGCCGATCGAGTCGGTCCGCCGGGTGACCAGCTGCCGGGCGGCGCGGTTGGGCACGTAGCCCAGCTGCGCCACCGCCTGGTCGACCGCCGTCTTGGCCGGCACGGACACCCGCGAGCTGCCGTTGATCACGCGGGAGGCGGTGGCGCGGGAGACGCCGGCGATCGCGGCGACCTCCTCGAGCGTCGGCTGGCTCGGTGTCACCCGACCCTCGACCATGCTCACCTCACCTCACCGGCTCCGTACGCAACTGCTCAGGATACCGGCGTGGGCTGGGCGTCGGCTGGGACTACCAGGCGTAGTCCTCGGGCGCGGTCTTGTGGCCGGGGAAGATCTCGTCCAGCTGCGCCAGCGTCTTGTCGGACAGCTGGATCTCGAGCGCGCGCATCGTGCCGTCGAGCTGGTCCATCGTCCGCGGCCCGATGATCGGCGCGGTCACCGCCGGCTGGGCCAGCAACCAGGCCAGACCGACGTGGGCCGGCTCCTCGCCGAGGGTTCCGCACAGGTCCTCGTACGCCTCGATCGCCGGGCGGTTCGCCTCGAGCGCGTCCTTGGCCCGGCCACTGGTACGCCGGCTGCCCTCGCGCTCCTTGCGGACCACGCCGCCGAGCAGGCCGCCATGCAGCGGGCTCCACGGGATCACGCCCAGGCCGTAATCCTGAGCCGCCGGCAGCACCTCGAGCTCGACGTCGCGGGTCAGCAGGTTGTAGATCGACTGCTCGGACACCAGCCCGAAGTACGAGCGGCGCGCGGCGGCCTCCTGGGCCTTGGCGAGGTGCCAGCCGGCGAAGTTGCTCGACCCGGCGTAGAGGATCTTGCCCTGGGCGCGCAGCGTCTCGAACGCCTCCCAGATCTCGTCCCACGGGGTGTCCCGGTCGACGTGGTGCATCTGGTAGAGGTCGATGAAGTCGGTCTGCAGCCGCTTGAGCGAGGCGTCGCAGGCCAACCGGATGTTGCGGGCCGACAGCTTGGAGTCGTTCGGCCAGTCGCTCATCCCGCCGTAGAGCTTGGTGGCGATGACGACCTTCTCGCGACGGCCGCCGCCCTGGGCGAACCACCGGCCGACGATCTGCTCGGTGATGCCCTCGCCCTGCTTCCAGCCGTAGACGTTGGCGGTGTCGAAGAAGTTGATCCCGTGCTCGAGCGCCTTGTCCATGATCGCGAACGAGTCGGGCTCGGTCGTCTCCGGCCCGAAGTTCATCGTGCCGAGGCAGAGTCGGCTGACTTCCAGACCGCTGCGGCCGAGGTGGGTGTATTGCATGGGAAACCTCCGGGTTCAGGGTGTTTGGTCTCCTTCCCACCCTGTCACGCGCAACGTGGCGCCCGCATCGCGGGTCCTAGCGGAAGGCATCGAAGACCGGGTTGGCGAGGATGGCCCGGTTGGCCGGCGTGTCCTTGCCGGCCTCCATGTTGACGGTCGTCCCGTCCGGCCAGACCGCCGAGAGCGAACCGTCGCGACTGGTCACCTTCACGCCGTCGGCAGCGGGCGCCGGCCTCCCCTTCCACACTGCGAGCCAGATCTCGCCCTGCTCGGTCGGGTTGCCGGCACCTGCCTCGGGGTGGTGAGCCTGGATGTTGTAGACGAGCCCCGGG
Organism: Frankiales bacterium; assembly: GCA_033851695.1. Lineage (GTDB taxonomy): Bacteria > Actinomycetota > Actinomycetes > JAWWOL01 > JAWWOL01 > JAWWOL01. Next base: position 6,378 of record JAWWOL010000008.1, on the reverse strand, counting down.
TAGCCGCCCGACAGGCCCCCGGTGCTCACCCACTCCTCCAGCTGACTGAACTTGGCACCGCCGCCGAGTGCCGCACACAGGGCCGTTCCCATGTCCGTCGCTCGCGCCTGCTCCGCTGGCGTGACCCCGCCTTGGGCGAAGTTGTCGAAGACCGGGCACGGCACCGTCGAGACCGGTCCGGCGCCGCCGACCTGGATGCCGGGCGACGCTGTTCCGGGCAGCTGGGACCAGACGGCACCGCCGGTGCCGAGCAGCGCGATGGCCACCGCACCCGTGATGAGCGCACGCCTGCGTCGCACTCGCTTGGCAGTGCGGGAAACCCGGTCGCTGAGGTCCACCGGGCGGACCTCGCCGGAGATCTCCTCGAGCAGGTCGCGGAGGGCGGGGGGTGTCATGAGGATCCCTCGGTGTCGAAGTCGGCGAGCTCCGGCGCGACGACGCGCAGCCGGGCCAACGCCTTGTGGGTCTGGCTCTTGACCGTGCCGATCGAGCAGCCGAGCAGGTCGGCGACGACGCTGTCCGGCTGGTCGTCGAAGTAGCGCAGCACGAGGACGGCCCGCTGCCGTGGGGTCAGTCGCATCAGCGCGTCGGCGACGGCGATCCGGGTGGCCGTACGGTCGGCCGAGTCGCTCACCGGGGCCTCGGGCAGGTGGCCGTACGGGCTCTCGGCCGGCGTCCGGCGTCGCCACCAGCTGACCTGCTGGTGGTACATCACCCGCCGGACGTAGGCCTCGGCGCTGTCCGTACGCTCCAGCCGGCGCCAGGCCAGCGAGCTCTTGGCGAGGGCGGTCTGGACCAGGTCCTCGGCGAGGTGCTGGTCGCCGGTGAGCAGGTAGGCGGTGCGGAGCAGGGCAGGCGTGCGGGCCCGTACGAAGTCGTCGAACCCCTCGTCGGCCCGCACGTGGCCCCCCTGGATGATCGTCACGCCCGTCAAGACGCCGGCAGGGGCACCGACAGTTGCCGGTGCCGATGAACTGCCCCGATGGTGGGCGCACACTAGCCCCACTGTGACCCTCCTGGCGCTCGGTCTCGCCGCAGTCCTCGGCCTCCTGCCGACTGCGGGCACCGTCACGGCGCCGCCGCCGGTCGGCCGGGTGCTGTTCCACCTCGCCGACCCGCGGATCGCCGAGTCCAGCGGGATCGCGGAGGCCACGCGGGAGCCTGGAGTGTGGTTCACCCACAACGACAGCGGTGACCCCGCGCGGTTCTTCGCCCTCGGCCCGACCGGCCGGACCCTGGCGACGTACGTGGTCGACAACGCCGCCAACATCGACTGGGAGGACATGGCGGCCGCACGCTCCCCGACCGGGGTGCCGACCCTGTGGTTCGCGGACACCGGGGACAACCAGCAGCCGCGGGCGTCGGTCGAGGTCTACGCGGTCCCGGAGCCCGGGGTCTATCCCGGGCTGCACGGGACGACGGTGCACGTGCGCGCTGTCGGCTACCGGTTCCGCTACCCCGACGGTGCCCACGACGCCGAGGCGCTCCTCGTCGACCCACACACCGCCCGGATCTACATTGCGACCAAGTCCTACGACGGCGTCACCGAGGTGTATGCGGGCCCTGCGGCGCCGGCTGACCAGCGCCTGAACGAGATGACCCTGCTGACGACGTTGGACTGGTACCCCGCGCACGCCGAGCCGACCCTGATCGATGTCCCGGGCGCGCTGGCGACCACCGGTGGGGCCTTCGCAGCGGACGGCAGGACGCTGGTGTTGCGGACCTACACCGACGCCTATCTCTTCCACGTCGATGGCCCCGGTCCCGAGGCCCTGAAGGCTGGCCTCAGCGGGGAGCGGCTGCGGCTGAGGCTGCCGAGACAGCCGCAGGGCGAAGGGATCTGCTTCCGTCGTGACGGCAAGGCGCTCGTCGTGAGCAGCGAGCGAGTCGGCTCAGCGGTCGACCAGGTGGTCCTCCCGGCCGCCGGGCAGACGGCGGTGCAACGCCCGGAGGCGACCTCTGCCACAACCGTGGCCACCGCCCCTGCTGGGGCGCAGCCGACGACATCGCCTGCGCCGCAGGCTAATCCGGTGCCGGCGCGGCACTCGTCCCGGCTGGCGCCCGCCGCCGCTGCGGTCGTTGTGGTGGTGATTGCATTGGCCGCCTGGCAGCTCAGGCGGAGGCGCGGCGGACCAGCTCGGTCGAGCAGATGATGTGGTCGAGCCCGTCATAGGTCGACTCGTCGCTGAGCTGGGCCATCAACAGCTCTGCCATCGCAGCCGCCATCTGGTCGAGCGGCTGCCGTACGGTGGTCAGCGGCGGGTGAGCGTAGGCGGCCATCGGGATGTCGTCGAAGCCGACGAGGGCGACGTCCTCGGGCACCCGCCGACCGGCCTTGTCCAGTGCCCGCAGCGCCCCCATCGCCATCGGGTCCGAGGCCACGAAAACCCCGTCCAGCTCTGGGTTTCTGCGCAGCAGCGTAGTCATGGCACGCTCGCCGCCTTCGTCGGTGAAGTCTCCCGCCTCGACCATGCTCTTCGTCGGCCGGATCCCTGCTCCGCGCAGCGCGTCGCAGTAGCCGTCGAACCGGTCGACCGCTGGCACCATGTCCATCGGGCCGGTCACCGTCGCGATCCTCGTACGGCCGACCGATAGCAGGTGGTCGACCGCTATCCGGCCGCCGCCACGGTTGTCGGCGTCGACGTACGACACGAACCCTGCGGTGCCGGTCGGGCGTCCGGACGTCACGGTGGGGATGCTGGCGCCGGCCAGCAGGTCGGGCAGCCGGTCACCGCTGTGCAGTGACATCAGGACGACCCCGTCGACGTGGCCCTGGGTGACGTAGCGTTCGACCTTCAGCCGCTCGCGCGGGCTCTGGATCATCAGCAGCACCAGCTGCCAGTCGGTCTCGGCGACCGCCGCGGAAATGCCGCGGACCATGGCGGCGAAGAACGGGTCGGAGAACACCCGCTCCTCGGGCTCGGACAGCACGATCGCGATGGTGTCGGTCCGCCGGGTGACCAGGCTGCGGGCCGCCCGGTTGGGCACGTACCCCATCTCGGCGATCGCTGCCTCGACGGCCTCTCGGGCTGCCGGGCTGACCCTGGCGGATCCGTTGACCACGCGGGAAGCGGTGGCCGAGGAGACGCCGGCAGACCGGGCGACCTCGCCCAGGGTCGGTCGGTGAGGTGTCCCCGGGCCCGGTGACTGCGTGGACATCCGGCGAGCTCCGATCTCGTGCGCGATGTAAACGCTTCCATCCACGGGGGAGGGGTCGCTTGACCGGTGAGGCTAGTCGCCGAGGCTACACGGCCGATCAGCTGTCTACTACGAAATGGTCACGCGCTCTTGACAGGCCGCGAGGCCGGCTGCAGGGTGTCAGGCAGGCCGTGAGAGCGCTGCCACAGGGGCCGGTCTTCCACTGCGAACGGCGAAACAGGAGGGTCGATGCCCAACAGGCGAGCTCTGGCCAGCGCATTCGGGCTCACGATCCTGCTCGGAGCTGCTGTCGGCGTGGCCGCTGCGGCCCGCGCGGCCCGGTGGGCCGCCGGCATGGCGGCACCCGAGATCCCGGAACCCATCGCAGGGGGCACCCTGCAGGACGCGACCCGATGACGGCGTCGGATTCCACCTTCCCCGCCGGCTTCGTCTGGGGCGCGGCGACCGCCGCGTACCAGATCGAGGGTGCCGCGGCAGAGGGCGGCCGGACGCCGTCGATCTGGGACACGTTCAGCCACACGCCGGGCCGGACGCTCGACGGCGACACCGGCGACGTGGCGGCTGACCACTACCACCGCTATCGCGATGACGTAGCGCTGATGCGCGAGCTCGGCATCGAGGCCTACCGGTTCTCCGCCTCCTGGCCGAGGGTGGTCCCGGGTGGCTCCGGCAAGGTCAACCTGGAGGGGATCGACTTCTACTCGCGGCTGGTCGACTCGTTGCTGGAGGCGTCCATCCAGCCCGTGATCACGTTGTACCACTGGGATCTGCCGCAGGAGCTCGAGGACGCCGGGGGGTGGACCAACCGGGCGACGGCCGAGCGGTTCGCGGACTACGCGGCCGTGATGGTCGACGCCCTGGGGGACCGGATCAGGACCTGGACGACGTTCAACGAGCCTTGGTGCTCGTCGTTCCTCGGCTACTCGGCCGGGGTCCACGCCCCCGGCCGCCGAGAGCCGGCCTCAGCCCTCAGCGCTGTCCACCACCTGCTGCTGGCGCACGGGCTCGCTGTCGGCGAGCTCCGGTCCGCCCTGCCGGCCGAGGCTCAGCTGTCGATCACCCTCAACCTGCACGTGGTCCGCCCGGCGACCGACTCCGCCGAGGACCTCGACGCCGCCCGGCAGATCGACGGGCTCGCCAACCGGGTGTGGCTCGACCCGCTGTTCCAGGGCAGCTATCCCACGGACGTGCTCGAGGACACCGGTGCGATCACCGACTGGTCCTTCGTACACGCAGGCGATCTCGAGGTCATCTCGCGTCCACTCGACGTGCTCGGCATCAACTACTACACGCCCACGCTGGTCCGCCGCTACGACGGCAGCGGCGCCAAGGCCACCGCCGACGGCCACGGCAAGGGCGGCGAGACCTGGCCCGGTGCCTCGTCGGTGGAGTTCCTGCCCCAGCCGGGTCAGCACACGGAGATGGACTGGGTGGTCGACCCCAGCGGGCTGTACGACCTGGTGATGCGGCTGCACCGCGAGCTGCCCGGCGTGCCGCTGATCGTGACCGAGAACGGCGCCGCTTTCGCCGACCAGGTCGAAGCGGACGGGGCGATCCACGACCGCGACCGGGTCGACTACCTGCGCGGCCATCTGGCGGCGTTGCACCGCGCGATCACCGACGGGGCAGACGTGCGCGGTTACTTCGTCTGGTCGCTGATGGACAACTTCGAGTGGGCCTACGGCTACTCGAAGCGGTTCGGCGTGATCCGGGTCGACTTCGACTCGCAGCAGCGCACGGTCAAGGACAGCGGCCGGTTCTATGCCGACGTGGTGCGGGCGAGGGCCGTACCGTCCGGCTAGCCCCGCCGCCGAGGCTCGGGTGGTGCCCCTGCCGGCGGCACCACCCGATCCCTGGCTTGGTCAGCTGAGCTGCGAGACCACGAAGTCGATGCAGCCGGTGAGCGCCTCGACGTCGGCCGGGTCGACGGCCGGGAACATCGCGACCCGCAGCTGGTTGCGGCCGAGCTTGCGGTAGGGCTCGGTGTCCACGATGCCGTTGGCCCGCAGGACCTTGGCCACCGCGAGCGCGTCGATGCTCTCGTCGAAGTCGATCGTGCCGACCACGGAGCTGCGCAGCGACGGGTCGGTCACGAACGGCGTGGTGTAGGAGGTCTTCTCGGCCCAGTTGTAGAGCCGGCCGCTCGAGTCGGCCGAGCGCCCGGCGGACCACTCGAGGCCACCGTTGCCGTTGAACCAGTCGATCTGCTCGGCCATCATCAGCAGCGTCGCCAGGGCCGGGGTGTTGTAGGTCTGGTTGAGGCGCGAGTTGTCGATCGCGATCTGCAGGTCGAGGAAGCCGGGCACCCAGCGCCCCGACCCCTTCAGCCTGGCCACGCGCTCGATCGCCGCCGGCGACATCAGGGCGAACCACAGGCCGCCGTCGCTGGCGAAGGACTTCTGCGGCGCGAAGTAGTAGGCGTCAGCCTGGCTGACATCGACCGGCAGACCACCGGCGCCGGAGGTGGCGTCGATGAGGATGAGCGCGCCCTCGTCGGCACCCTCGACCCGCCGGACCGGGACCATGACGCCGGTCGAGGTCTCGTTCTGGGCCCATGCGTAGGCGTCGATGCCGGCCTCGGCCACGGCCACCGGTGCCGTACCCGCGTCGGACTTGATGATGGTCGGGTCGCCCAGGAATGGCGCCTCCTTGGCGGCCGAGCCGAACTTCGCCGAGAACTCGCCGAACGACAGGTGCTGGGAGCGCTCGCTGATCAGGTTGAACGTCGCGATGTCCCAGAACGCGGTCGAGCCGCCGTTGCCGAGCACAACCTCGTAGCCCTCGGGCAGCGAGAACAGGTCGGACAGGCCCGAGCGCACCCGGCCGACGACGTTCTTGACCGTCGCCTGGCGGTGCGAGGTGCCGAGGTAGCTGGTGCCGGTGGCGACCAGCGCCTCGACCTGGGCGGGGCGGACCTTGGAGGGTCCCGACCCGAAGCGGCCGTCAGCCGGCTTCAGGTCGTCGGGGATGGTGATGGGGGCGCCTTCGGCCACGAGCAGACTCCGAAACAAGGGGAGGCGGGCAGGAGAGTCCAGTCTCCCACCCGTGTCGTGAGAATTTCCGCGCGGGTCTCATCGCCCACGGGGGGACTGTCACCTGATCGCCGCCTCGACCGACGACACCGTTGCCGGAGCGGTTCCCAGGTGGGCGATCTTGAGGTTCCGCTCGCGACGAAGAGGGAGCGGCTTGCCCAGCCACAGCAGATGAGCAGCAGCGCCA
>JAWWOL010000403.1:0-4632 GCA_033851695.1 Frankiales bacterium | reverse complement strand
CGACGCTGGTTGACCCGATCGACTTCGCGGTCGAGCGACTGTGGGGCATGGGCATCACGGTTGTCGCGTCAGCAGGCAACACGGGCCCCGGGCCGATGACGGTGACCAAGCCGGGCGACGACCCTGCCGTGATCACCGTGGGGGCGTTCGCCGACGCAGGGACGGTGAGCTGGGGCGACGACACCGTCACACCATGGTCCGCTCAGGGCCCCACCGCCGATGGCGTTGCCAAGCCCGACCTCGTGGCGCCGGGCCGGACCTTGATCTCGGTCCGCTCCCCCGGGTCGGTGGTCGAACACGGCAACCCCCAGGCGCTGGTCAGCGGGGGCTACATCCGAGGAAGCGGTACGTCCCAGGCGACCGCGGTCACCGCCGGCGGCATCGCCCTGCTGCTCTCGGCCCACCCGGGCTGGACACCGGACCAGATCAAGTATTCCCTCACGTCCACCGCGTCGCCGATGCGCGGGGTCGACAGCTCCAAGCAGGGAGCCGGTGAGCTCCGGCTCTCCCGTGCCCTGGGTGCCAACCCGGCCAATGCGCCGCAGCAGAACCTCCAGGCACGGGGCTTCGGCTCGCTCGAGGCCAGCCGCGGCGGACAACACGTCGTGGTGGCGTGCCCGGGATCCACCACCCCGGTCGAGCTCGAGGGCGAGACGGACGCCCAGTGCAACGACTGGTCCGCGGAGAGCTGGTCCGCCGAGAGCTGGTCGGCGGAGAGCTGGTCGGCCGAGAGCTGGTCCGCTGAAAGCTGGTCCGCCGAGAGCTGGTCCGCCGAGAGCTGGTCTGCGGAAAGCTGGTCGGTCGAGAGCTGGTCATGACGCCAATGACGGTCGCAAGCCACCCGGCGGCAGGGCAGAGCGAGGCTCTGCCGCTCCGGGTGCGGGTTCTGGTGACAGCGCTCGCCGTGGCATCGGTTGCCCTTGTGATCGCGTGCATCAACGCCGTCGTCACCCGTCACGAGCACGTGCACTGGCTCTGGGCGGCCGGCGCCATCGCGGCAGTCGGCATCGGTGACTTCAAGCTGGTCGAGATCAGGATCGGCCACCACGGCAGCTCCTTCACCTGGGCTGAGGCCGCGTTGATCCTCGGCGTGACGCTGGTCGGCTGGAACTGGTTCATTCCGCTCGGCGCCGCCACCCTGCTCGTGCGCCAGCTCGTGGCCAGACGGGGACTCGTCAAGGCCATCTTCAACGCTGCGGCCTTCTGCACCGGGGCGAGCCTGGCCCGGCTCGGCTTCTGGCTGTTCTCCGGCTCCCGGTCGGCCCCGACCGACCACATCGGCCTGCGCACCGGCCTCGCGTGGGTGGCCGCAGCCTTGCTGTTCTATCTCTGGGTCAGCCTCGCCGTGGGGACCGTCATCGCCTGGTCGCAGCAGCGGCCCATCTTCGAGGTGGTCCGGCGCGGAGCCCGGCTCAAGCTGATCGTCTTCTTCGGCAATGCCGGCGCCGGACTCGCCACCGTGGCGATCAGCGGAGCCAACCGGTCCACGATCGTCGTGCTGCCGTTCTTCTTCCTGCTGCTCTACCTCGCCTACAACAACGTGTTGCGGGCGCAGCAAGAAGGTGACACCTGGCGCCAGCTGCACGCCGCCACCCTGAGCCTCAAGCGGATCGACTCCCGTGCCGTGCTGCGTGCGGTCAGCAAGGGGGCCGACACCTTGTTCGGCAGTGAGGTCACCGCGGTCGTCCTCGACGGCGATGCACGCATGCTCGATGTCCCCGTGCCCAACCTCCTGGCACTCGGCGTCCGGTCACCGTCCATCGTGCGCGTGGACGCGGCGACGGCCACTCCCGCCATCTCGGCGGAGCTGCGACGGCTCGGCCTGCGCTGCGTCACCATGGCGCCGCTGGAAAGTGTGGGCAAGCGCCTGGGTGTTCTCGTGATCGGGTTCCGCGGTCCGGTCACGCTGAAGCGACGCGAGCGTACGGTGTTCGCCACTTTCGCCGACCAGACGTCGATCTCGCTCCAGCACGCCCGGTTGTTCGAGGAGCTGTCGGCCGAACGGGGACGGCTGGAGGCGATCGTCCAGCACGCCTCCGACGGCATCCTGCTGGTCGACGGCGCCGGACGGGTCTGCTCCTGGAACCCGGCTCTCACCCTGATGACCGGGCGCGACCAGCAGGTCGCCCTCGGCATGCCGCTGGGTGACGCGCTCAACGCGACCACCGAGAACAACCTGCCGCTCGACGGCGCCCAGCTGATCCAGGACGTCCACGAGGCCGAGCAGCTGCGCCTCCCGGTCATGCTCACGACGTCCGACGGCCGGACCCGCGAGGTCGCGCTGGCCGTCTCCCCCGTACCCGACGCCGATGGCACCGGCCAGTTCGCCGTCCTGGTGGCCCGCGACGTCACTGCCCAGCGCGAGGTCGAGCAGGCCAAGCAGGACTTCATCGCGACCGTGTCCCACGAGCTCCGCACGCCGCTGACCCCGATCAAGGGCTACCTGACCCTGTTGCTGCGCCCCGACTTCCTGCCCGACCAGGCCAAGCGGGACGGGCTGCTGACGATGATGCTCGAGCAGACCGGGCAGCTCGAACGGCTGGTCGACGACCTGCTCAGCGTCTCGCGGATGCAGCATGGCGAGTTCAACATCCGACTCGAGCACTGTGACGTGCGCGAGGTGGTGCGCCGGGCCACCCGCGACTTCTCGAGCGGCAGCGACCGGCCGGTCGAGATGCGCCTGCCCGACGATCCCGCCATGGCGGTCTGCGACCCGTCGCGGCTCCAGCAGGTCGTCGGCAACCTGCTGTCCAACGCCGAGAAGTACTCCCCACCAGGGCTTCCCGTGCACGTCATGGTCCGGGTCGGTGCCCACGAGGTCGAGCTGTCCGTACGCGACGAGGGCGACGGTGTGCCGATCGACCAGCGCGAGGTGGTCTTCGAGCCGTTCCGCCGCCTCGGCGACGCGCTGACCAACACCACCCGCGGCACCGGTCTGGGCCTGCACATCGCCCGCCAGCTGATCGAGGCGATGAGCGGGCGGATCTGGGTCGACGGGATGCCGGGTGAAGGTGCCGTCTTCCACATCACCGCGCCGATCGCCCATGACGCACCCGCGGAACGGCCGGACGGTGCCGAGGCGCAGCAGACGGCTCGGCGCCGGGCGCTGCCGTCGCCGTCACCGGCTCCGTCGAACCGCAACCACCTCGCGGTGTCCTGAGGCCGCTTCCGGAGCCTGGCCGACCTAGACCGGCCAGGCCTCGCGCCAGTCGGTGCCATCCGCCCGCATCCGCTGCTCAGCCGCCAGCACCCGGTCGCGGAACCCGCGGGCAGCCTCCCGGAGCGCGGCTTCGGCCTCAGCGTCGCCGGCCACCGTCTCGGCGACCAGGGCGAACAACCGGCCGCCCGCATCGTCGCCCAGCCCCACGGTGAGCAGGTCCGCCGGCAGCCCGCCACGGAGCGCCCGGCGCTGCAGCTTGGCAGCCAGCGACAGGGCCGGCTGACCCATCGGCACGCCGTCGGTGACCGACTGCCGGCCCTTCTCGACGGCCTTGATCCGGTCCCACGTCCTGTCCAGGCTGTCGGGGTCGACCGTCGGGGCATCGCCCGCACCGTCGCCGAACACGTGCGGGTGCCGGTTGACCAGCTTGTCGACCAGGTCCCCCGCGGCATCGTCGATGGACCAGCCATCGGTGCTCTCCTCCGCCAGCCGGGCGTGGAAGAGCACCTGGAGCAGCACGTCGCCCATCTCCTCGCGCAACGCCTCGCTGTCGCCCTCCTCGATGGCCTCGTAGGCCTCGTACGCCTCCTCGAGGAGGTACTTGCCGAGGCTGGCGTGGGTCTGCTGGGCGTCCCAGGGGCAACCACCGGGCGAGCGCAGCCGGTCCATCACCGCGACCGCGTCGAGCAGCCGGGCGCCCGGCAGGTCGTACGAGCCGGCGATCACCTCGAGCTCGACCGTCGCGCCACCAGCGGTCTCGCGGGCGACCAGGTCGGCGAGTGCCCGCAGGAACCGTTCGTCGCCGTCGGCCCCGGCCAGCCAGACCGCCGACCCACCGCGGGCGTGGTCACGGAACCGGGCCGCCTGCTCAGCGGCCGACGCCGCCGGGACGAGCCCGACCGTGATGCCGGCCGCGGCGAGGGCGGCCAGCTGCGGGTGCTCGGGGTCCGCGCTCCAGACCCGTCCGGAGCGCAACGCCTGCCAGGCGTCCCACGTGAGGCAGCCCGGCGCCACCCGGGGACTGGTGGAGACCAGCAGCATCCGGTCAGGCACGACGGTCACGAAGTCAGCCGGAGGCGGAGGGGGCCGCCGCGGGGGCCGACCCGGACGGCGCGGGCGCGGAGCCGGACGGCGCGGGGGCGGAGCCGGACGGCGTGGTAGCAGACGGCACCGCGGAGGCCGGGGCGACCACGTCGCTGCCCGCCGGGGTGATGCTGAACGCGTGCGTGCTCGGGTCCTCGGTCCAGGCGCCGAACCTCGGGTTGATGCTCACCTTGGCGACGGAGGTGAGCGCCGTCTGGAAGTCGGCGGCGTCGAGCCGGGCCTCGACCCGGAGCACCGCGAGGGTCGTGCCGACGGTCGCGATCAGCGGCACGCCGACCTTCTGGGTGGACAGGGCAGGGACGCCGAGCTGCGAGAGCTGGATCAACCCGGCCTGGCCGCCGCTGGCCTTCAGGGTGGTGTCCGTCGCG
>JAWWOL010000006.1:0-7051 GCA_033851695.1 Frankiales bacterium | reverse complement strand
GACGGCTACCGCGAGGAGGACCGCGACGGCAGCCGTACGGGGCGAGCCGACCCGGCGCAGGCAACGCACCTGTCAGGCCGACAGCCGGCGGCGACGGAGCACGGACAGCAGGAGCAGAGCCGCACCCGCGAACGCGATCGCACCGGCGATGATGATCCCGCCATGACGCTCGCCGCCGGCAGTGCTGCCGTCACCGGTGTGCACCGAACCGGTCGGGACGAGCGTCACCTGGTGGCTGGTGGTCGTCGGCACGGGGACGCCGGACGTCGTGCCCGAAGTCGCCGTGGGGGTGGCAGTGCGGGTGGCTGAGACGGTCGGCGTGGCCGTGGTGGTTGCCGACACGGTCGGCGACGGCGTCGTCGCCGCGCAGGCCGGCTTCGTGATGGTGTTCGTGTCCAGGGTTACCGCACCGTTGCGGGCGAGCACGCGGCCGATCGTGCTGGCGCCGGTCGTGAGCGTCACGCTGGTCAGGGCCAGGAGGTTCCCGCGGAAGCTGGAGCCGGTGCCCAGCGTCGCGGAGCTGCCCACCTGCCAGTAGACGTTGCAGACGCTTGCCCCGTTGATCAGGGCGACCTGGCTGCCCGAGGCGGTGGTGAGAGCGGAACCGGCCTGGAAGACGAAGATCGCATTCGGGTCGCCGGCCGCGTCCAGGGTCAGCACGCCGGTAAGTCCGATCGAGGAAGCCGACCTGTAGACGCCCGCCGTGAGGGTCCGGCCGCCCAGATCGGCGGCGATCGGGGTGCTGGGGCTCTCGCCGGCGGCCACCGTGTACGCGGTGGTCAGGTCGGTCTTGGCCCGCTGAGTCACCCGGTCGCCACGGTGGTTGACCCCGGTCAAGGTCAGCGACGCCGTCCCCGTCTGGCTCAGCGTCGGGTAGCTTCCGATGTCGCCTGTGATCGTGGTCGGACCGGTGTTGGTGATCCCCGCTCCGGCCAGCACCGCAAAGCCGGCGCTGGTGCCCAGCGGCACAGCAGTGACGGCAGCGCTTGCGTCCTGCCGGAACGGTGCTCCGACGGCGATGGTCACGGTGGTGACCAGGACCGCGAGGCCCATCGTCAGCGCTCGCCTGGAGGTGGCGCTGGGCAGGCTCAGGACAGTGTTCACGGCAGCTTGGCTCGATTCAGCGGGTTGTCACGGTAGGCCATGGGACCGCGACATCGATCGCCTCGGCTCGTGCGCACAGCAGCGAGGCAAGGTCCGGACCAAGCGCTACAGACGGTGACGTTACTCTCATCTCTCGCTGAAATATCGGAAACAGACAATTGGCAGATCGTCTGCCACGCAGGGTCGCCGCATTTCCGGTCGTCTCTACAGTGGGCTGATGCATCCGGTGATCGGCATCAGCTGCTATGTCGAGAAGGCGCAGTGGGGCGTATGGGACACCACCGCCGCACTGTTGCCGCAGGCGTACGTCGATGCCGTGGCGAGGGCCGGTGGCATTCCGCTGCTCGTCCCGCCGGCCGGTGCCGCCGACCCCGACCGGCTCCTTGACCGGCTGGACGGGCTCGTCCTGGCCGGCGGCGCCGACATCGATCCCACGTTCTACGACGAGCCGCCGAACGCCGCCACGGCCGGGTTGCGCCCCGACCGTGACGCAGCCGAGATACCCCTCGCCCTGGCCGCGCTGTCCCGGGACGTGCCCTTGCTCGGGATCTGTCGCGGAGCCCAGATCCTCAATGTGGCCAGGGGTGGCAGCCTCGTCCAGCACCTGCCCGACGAGGTCGGCCACGAGGGCCACCGGCCGTCGCCTGGTGTCTACGGCGAGCACCGGGTGCGACTCGCCGAAGGCAGCCGGCTGGGCGCCCTGCTCGGCAAGGCGGTGGAGGTGCGCTCCTACCACCACCAGGGCATCGGCACGATCGGCGCCGGCCTGGTGCCGACGGCCTGGGCCGACGACCACACCGTCGAGGGTCTCGAGGACCCACGGCTGCTGTTCGCCGTGGGTGCCCTGTGGCACCCCGAGGCCGGCGACGACCCTCGCCTGTTCGACGCCCTCGTCGCCGCGGCCTCCAGTGCCTACAGCGGGGTGACGTAGGCGCCGGTGAGGCCGCCGTCCACGAGGAACTGCGAGGCAGTGATGTACGACGAGTCGTCGCTGGCGAGGAAGGCGACCGCCGCCGCGATCTCCTGCGGCTCGGCGAACCGGCCCATCGGCAGGTGGATCAGTCGCCTGGCAGCCCGTTCCGGGTCCTTGGCGAACAGCTCCTGCAGCAACGGCGTGTTGACCGGCCCCGGACACAGCGCATTGACCCGTACGCCCTGACGGGCGAACTGTACGCCGAGCTCGCGGGTCATCGCGAGCACGCCGCCTTTGCTTGCGGTGTAGGAGATCTGCGAGGTCGCGGCCCCCATCAGGGCCACGAACGAGGCGGTGTTGATGATCGAGCCCTTGCCCCGCTCCAGCAGGTGCGGGATGCCGTACTTGCAGCACAGGTAGACGCTGGTGAGGTTGACCTCCTGCACCCTGCGCCAGGCGTCGATCCCGGTCTCGAGGATCGAGTCGTCATCGGGCGGGGAGATGCCGGCGTTGTTGAAGCAGATGTCGAGACCGCCGAAGTGCGCGACGGCCGCGGCGTACATCGCCTGCACGGCGTCCTCGTCGGTGACGTCGGTGTGGACGTAGATGCCGCCGACCTCAGCCGCCGCAGCCTCTCCCGCACCATCGGAGACGTCGGCGATCACCAGCTTGGCGCCCTCCTGGGCAAACCGGCGCGCGGTCTCGAGACCGATGCCGCTGGCCGCCCCGGTGATGACCGCGACGCGTCCGTCCAACCTGCCTGTCACTCAGACCTCCGTGGCGATGAAGACGTTCTTGACATCGGTGAACGAGTCGAGGGCATCGGGCCCCAGCTCGCGTCCCAGCCCGGACTGCTTGAATCCGCCGAACGGAGTGGAGTAGCGCACCGACGAGTGGGAGTTGACCGACAGGTTGCCGGACTCGAGTCCGCGGCTGACCCGCAGGGCCCGGCCGACGTCACGGGTCCAGATCGAGCCGGACAGGCCGTAGTCGCTGTCGTTGGCGATCCGGACGGCGTCGGTCTCGTCGTCGAAGGGAATGACGGCCACCACGGGGCCGAAGACCTCCTCGACCGCCACCGCCGAGCGAGGGTCGACGGGGGCCAGAACCGTTGCGGGATACCAGAACCCAGGGCCCTCCGGCACCGTGCCACGGAACGCGACCGGGGCATCGTCCGGGACGTAGGACGACACCCGGTCGAGCTGGACCTTGCTGATCAACGGACCCATCTCGCTCGCGTCATCCGACGGATCCAGGACCCTGACCCCGAGCACGGCCGGCTCGAGCAGCTCCATGAACCGGTCGTAGGCGCTGCGCTCGACCAGGATCCGGCTGCGCGCGCAGCAGTCCTGGCCGGCGTTGTCGAAGACCGCGTACGGTGCCGTCGCCGCCGCCCGCTCGAGGTCGGCGTCGGCGAAGACGATGTTGGCCGACTTGCCGCCCAGCTCGAGGGTCACCCGCTTGACCTGCTCGGCACAGCCGCGCATGACCTGCTTGCCGACCGCGGTCGAACCGGTGAAGACCACCTTGCGGACGGATGGGTGCTCGACGAACCGCTGACCCACCACGTTTCCGGCGCCGGGCAGCACCTGGAACACCCCCGCGGGGAGACCGGCCTGCAGGGCGAGCTCCTCGAGCCGCATAGCTGTCAGCGGGGTGTACTCGGCCGGCTTGAGCACGACCGTGTTGCCCGCCGCCAGGGCGGGGGCGAAACCCCACGCGGCGATGGGCATCGGGAAGTTCCACGGCACGATGATGCCGACGACGCCGAGCGGCTCCTTGAACGTGACGTCGACTCCCCCGGCGACCGGGATCTGCCTGCCGTACAAGCGTTCCGGGGCCGCGGAGAAGAACTGGAGGACGTCCCGGGCGTTGCCTGCCTCCCAGCGGGCGTTGCCGATGGTGTGACCGGCGTTGAGCACCTCGAGCCGGGCGAGCTGCTCGAGGTCGGCGTCGACCGCCTCCGCGAAGCGGCGGAGCAGGCGGCCCCTGTCGGCAGGCGCAACGGCACGCCAGGCGGGAAAAGCCGTCGCGGCCCTGACGATGGCCCGGTCGGTCTCGTCGACGTCGAACAAGCCGACGGTGCGGACCACCTGCTCCGTCGCAGGGTTGATCACGTCGTACGCGGTCGTCACAAGCGCTCGAACCCCCGGAACCTTTCCCAGTCGGTGACAGCGGCGTCGTAGGCCGCCAGCTCGATCCTTGCCATCGTGACGTAGTGGTCCACGACGCCGTCACCCAGGGCAGCCCTGGCCACCGTGCTCTGCTCGAACAGGTCGGCCGCCTCGCGCAGCGTGGAGGGCACCCGGGTGCCCTCGGACTCGTAGCCGTTGCCGATGAACTCAGGCCCGAGCTCGAGCCCCTGGTCGACACCGTGCAGCCCTGCAGCGATCAGCGCCGCCACGGCGAGGTATTGGTTGACGTCGCCCCCTGGCACACGATTCTCGAAGCGCAGGGACGAGCCGTGCCCGACGACACGCAAGGCGCACGTGCGGTTGTCGCGACCCCATTGGACCGCAGTAGGCGCGAAACTGCCTGCTACGTAACGCTTGTAGGAGTTGATGTTGGGTGCCATCAGCAGGGTGAGCTCGGGCAGGCAGGCCAGCTGGCCGGCGAGGAACTGCTCGAACAGCAACGAGAAGCCATACTCACGGTCGCCGGCGAAGACCGGCTCGCCCTCCTCACCGCGCAGGGACAGGTGGATGTGGCAGGAGTTGCCCTCACGGGCGTCGTACTTCGCCATGAAGGTCAGGCTCATGCCCTCCTCGGCGGCGATCTCCTTGGCGCCGTTCTTGTAGATCCCGTGCTGGTCGCAGGTGGCGAGGGCCTCCTCATAACGGAAGGCGATCTCGTGCTGACCGAAGTTGCACTCGCCCTTGGCCGACTCCACCGTGAGGCCTGCCCCGGCCATGCTGTTGCGGATGCGCCGCAGCAGCGGCTCGATCCGGGCCGTCCCCAGCAAGGAGTAGTCCACGTTGTAAAGGTTTGCGGGCGTCATGTCTCGGTAGCCCTTGCGCCACGCGTCCTCGTAGGTGTCCCGGAAGACAATGAACTCGAGCTCGGTCCCGACGTACGCGGTCCAGCCCCGCTCGGCGAGCCGCGCCGTCTGCTTCTTGAGGATCTGCCGGGGCGAGGCGGGCACCGGGGAGCCGTCCAGCCAGAGAACATCCGCGATGACCAGCACGGTGCCGGGCTGCCACGGCACGTGCCGCAGCGTGGACAGGTCCGGCCGCATCACGAAGTCGCCGTAGCCGCTGTCCCACGAGGACATCTCGTAGCCGGCGACGGTGTTCATGTCCACGTCGACGGCGAGCAGATAGCTGCAGCCCTCGGCGTCGTGATCGACGGTGTCGTCGAGGAAGTGCCGCGCTGCCATGCGTTTCCCTTGCAACCGCCCCTGCATGTCGGTGATGGCGAGCAGGACCGTGTCGACGCTGCCGGCCTCGACGAGCCTGATCAGCTCGTCGAGGCCGAAGCGTCCTTGCGGTGCGTGGGTCACAGCGTCAGGTCACGCTCGATCGCGGCCAGCTCCTCGGCGCTGCCCTGGACGATCGGCCCCTTGAACCAGTTCTTGGCCGACACCATCCAGTAGATCCCTGCGAAGCCGATCACGACGAGAACGGCGATCGGCGCGAAGTTGAAGCTGTTCACCGTGATCGGGGAGAACTGCGGCCCGAGCAACGGGAAGCAGATGACGACGACCCAGGCGATGGCCAGCCAGCCGATGAGGGCACTCTTGTTGCCGAGCTGCCAGGGGCCGGGCGTGAAGTCGGACCCGCGCAGGCGGCGCAGCAGCACCGGGATCACGTACGAGATGTAGAGCGCCACCACGGCGACGGAGACGATGGCGAAGAACGCCACTGCCACGCCCTTGTGGGTGTAGAGCGACGGTAGTCCCAGAATGAAGGCACCGACGACGGCGAACCAGATCGCGTTCGTTGGCGTCCTGGTCCGCGGGTTGATCCGGTGCCAGAACTTCGAGCCGGGGATGGCACCGTCGCGGGAGAACGCGTAGATCATCCGCGAGTTGGCGGTGACCGACGCCGCCCCGCAGAAGAACTGCGCGACGAGTACCACGATCATCAGGAACTCCGCGCCGTGCCGGCCGATCGAGTCGAGCCAGATCAGACCTGCTGCCGCCGCGCCACCGCCGCCGGCGGTGTTGTAGGCATCGCTGCCGACGGCGTACGGGATGGCGTAGACGAGGCCGACCATGAGGATGAAGCCTGCGACGACCGAGACCCAGATCGAGGTCATGATGCCGCGGGGTCCGCTGACCGCGGCGTCGTGTGTCTCCTCGGTCATGTGCGCCGACGCATCGAAACCCGTGATCGTGTACTGCGCCAGCATCATGCCGACAAGCGCGACCCAGATGACGTTGCCGCTGAAGCCCCAACCGAGACCGTTGTTGTACTTGGTGAAGGTGTCGGAGATCGACTGGTGATGGTCAGGTGCGATGAACAGCACACCGACCACGACAGCAACGCCGATCAGGTGCCACCAGACGCTGATGTTGTTGATCATGGCCACCACGTTGACGCCGAGCGTGTTGATCAGCCCGTGCAGCACCAAGATGATCGTGTAGATCAGGAACAACGACCTCGGCGTCGGGCTGAAGCCGGTGACCAACGACAAGAAGAAGCCGAAGAACGTGGCCAGACCGAAGTCGATGGACGCGGTCACGGCCACCTGGCCGAGCAGGTTGAACCAGCCGGTGAACCAGGACCAGATCGGTGCCTTGCCCTCTGGGGCGAGCTTTGCCGACCAGTAGTACAGGCCGCCGGCGGTGGGATAGCTCGAGCAGACCTCCGCCATGGCGGCGCTGACGATGCAGCACATCCCGCCGACGAACAGCCACCCCCAGATGATCACCCGCGGGCCCCCCGCGAACATGCCGAGGTAGAACGTGGTGACGCCGCCGGTCAGGATCGAGATGATCGTGAAGGAGACGGCGAAGTTGGAGAACCAGCCCATCCCCCGATGCAGCTCCTGCGCATAGCCCAGCTCATGCAGCCTGGTCTCATCGGCCGATGC
>JAWWOL010000402.1:0-9502 GCA_033851695.1 Frankiales bacterium | reverse complement strand
AGACCGACGACCAGATAGCTTGCTGCTGCGACGATCTCGAACACGTCCTCGCGGCTCGCGAGGCCGTTGACCCGGCGGATGAACTCCACGTTGTCCGGGCACCACGGCGCGTCCGGCCGCACCATCTGCTGGTAGCGGATCATCGCCTCGTGCACCAGCGGGTCGTCAAGAGCGATCGGCAGGACGACCTCGCGGACCGGCAGTTCGACCTGGTCCAGCGGGGGCAGCGACGCCCATGCCTCGACGACCTGGGCGGCGAGGCGCGGCAACGGCAGCACCGTCTCGTCAACCCCGATGAGCACCGACCGGACGCCCTCGACGATGTCGACGACGCCGGCGAGGGACCGCTCGCCGAGCGCCAGCGCGAGCAGGTGCATGCGCAGCCGTACCGTCAGGTCGAGCAGGGGCGGCCCGGCTTCGACCAGGATGTGGTGATCCCCGGCGCGGCGGACCATGAGCTCGGGCGTTTCACCGTCGGACGGCACCGTGGCCAGCGCCTGAGGCCGGTAGGAGACTCCCGCCGCGGACGGCGTCGCCATGGACTTCCGGCCGTGCCGCAGGAGCAAGCGGCGTTCGACGTTGGCCTGCTCGGCCTGCTCAGGGCTGACCGGCACCAGTCGTACGGTGTCGCCCGGCCTTGCCTGGGCGAACATCCAGCGGTCGGCGCGCACGACGACCGCCGGAACGACGAACCCGCCGAGGCTGGGCCCGTCCGGCCCGACCACGACCGGTGTGCCTCCCGAGAGCATCATCCCGCCGACCGGGTAGGCACTGTCGTGAATGTTGCTCGGGTGCAGCCCCGCCTCGCCGCCGTCGTCGCGAGCCCAGCCCGGCGTCGGCCCGACCAGCCGGATGCCGGTGCGGTCCGAGCGGTGGTCCAGCTTCCACTCCGCCGAGAACAGCTCGTCGACGCCGTCGTCGGTCAGGTAGTCGGGTGCGCCGTGCGGCCCCGGCACGACCCGGACCCGCCACTCCCCTGACAGCGCAGGCAGAAGCGGTCGTACGTCGACCGGTTCGGCCCCAGCTTCGGGACCGACGGGCAGGAGGTCACCCTTGCGCAGGGCCCGGCCCTCGAAACCACCGAACTTGCCGAGCAGGAACGTCGACCGGCTGCCGAGGGCGAGCGGCACGTCGAAACCGCCTCGTACGGCGAGGTACTGGCGCAGCCCAGGGGCGGCAGCGACGCCGAGGTCAACCACCTGACCGGCTTCGACGATCGTCGGAACGCCTGCCGGCAACGGGATCCCGTCGACGGTTGCCCCGGACACGGCTCCTGCGACCGCGACGACGGTCGTCACCACGAAGCGCAGCTTGGGGCCGCGGAGGACGGCCTCCAGGCCGGCCGCGTCGGGCGGGTTGCCCACTGCCCGGTTGGCCAGCGCGAAGGACAGGTCGTCCCAGGCGCCCGACGGCGGCACGCCTACTCCCCACAGCCCGCGCCGGCCGGCCAGGTCCTGCACGGTGGTCTGCGTCCCCGGAGCGAGCACCTCGACACCGGCGACGAGCACCGCGGCCGACGGCTCTACGAGCGTCGTCACAGGGACCAGCCGAGCAGCTGCACGGCCGTGGGGTTGTAGCCGTTGCAGGGGTTGTTGAGCTGCGGGCAGTTGCTGATGACCACGAGGATGTCCCGCTCGGCCCGCAGCTCGAGGTGCTTGCCTGGAGCGGAGACCCCGTCGGCGAACGCCAGGCCGCCCGAGGAGTCGACCGGGACGTTCATGAAGAAGTTGATGTTGTGGGTCAGGTCCCGCCCGTCGAGGCCGCGGCCCCACTGGTGCACCTGCCGCATGAAGGTGATCCGGCAGGCGTGCTGGTGTCGCACGTGGTGCCCGTACCGCACGACGTTGCTCTCCTGCGCGCAGGCCCCACCGATGGTGTCGTGCCGCCCGCAGGTGTCCTCGGTGATGGTCGCGAGGACGTCAAGATTGTCTGTCAGCAAGGCGGATCCGGTCGTCAGGTAGACCGAGCGCTGCTCACGTACGGTGTCCACGGCGCTGTAGCGGTTGGTGTAGTCGTGCGCGTCGTAGAAGAGCGTGTCGACCGCCTGGTTGCCGTACAGGTCGACGATCCGCAGCCGCCCGCCGGCTGGGACCTCGCCGGTCCAGCCGTCACCGGCCTCGACCGTGACGTCGAAGAGCGCGGTCACGCGGTCACCGACTCGGCCAGCTGGAGCGAGCGCGCCGACTCCTCACGGAACAGCCGGGACGGATCGGCGAGGCCTGGCGGTGAGCCGTGCCGGACCTCGACCCGCAGGCCCCGGGGCTGCCACTCGCCCGCGGGATCGAGCGGGTGCATGGCGGTCGAGAGCACCAGCAGCACGTCCAGCTCGGCCCGCAGCTCGACCCAGTCGCCGGCTTTCGCGTGCTGCTCGACGAAGGTCAACGTGCCCCGCTCGTCGTCGGCGGGCACCACCTTGGTGAACCAGTTGACGCTCGCGTGCAGGTCCCGTACACCCAGGTCGTGCTTCCACAGCTCGTCCAGGAAGCCGCTGCGGGCACTGCGCCGCCAGTCGTTGCGGTCGGCCCCGTAGGAGGAGTCGCCGAACCGGGCCCGGACCTGCGCGTCGGTGCTGTGCCCGGTGATGGCGTCGTGCCAGTCGAGCGACGAGCCGGTGACCGAGCACAGCGCCCGGCCCAGGTGGGACATCAGGACCATCGGCGGCGTGATGCGGGCGGACATCTGTGCCTTGAGGGTGTCCGGGACGTTGAGCCGCTCGTACGGGCTCCCGGCGGCGTAGAGCAACATGCTCGCGTTCCCGCCGCTGCCCAGCGTGGTCAAGCGGACGACGTCCGAACGGGGGACGACGACGGAAATAGCAGCGCCGCCCGGCATGTCATAGGTAGCGTGCGATTCTTCGACAGACACGTCGACTCCAGGGGACCAGGGCCCGACACGTCGGGCCGTTCAGGTCTCCCGGGCTTTTGTCCCGCCGTGGAGCGCCACCAGGTGGCACCTGCGTCTCTCGGACCAGCCCGCCTCGTGAACGCGAAGGCAGCGGAACCCTAGACGCGCCCCGCCACTCGGGCGGGTCGACACGAGTCAATCCGCGCCGTGTGTCCGCTCGGCTCCCATGATGTTTCCCCTCGGTAAATCCCAGACAGGATGACGAACATGCAGATCTTTCTCACCGGCGCGACCGGCTACGTCGGCTCGTCCGTGCTCACCAGCCTGCTCGCGGCCGGTCATGACGTCACCGCCCTCGTCCGCTCGGACGAGAAGGCCGCCCAGGTGACCGCGGCCGGCGCGACCCCGCTGATCGGCGACATCACCGACACGGGACTGCTGGCCAGCGCAGCGGGCAAGGCCGAGGCCGTCATCCACGTCGCCTCGCCGGGTGACGCGACCAGCGCCGAGGTCGATGCGGGGGTCGTCGACGCCTTTCTCGGTGCGCTGCGCGGCACCGGCAAGACGTATATCCACACCAGCGGCGTCTGGATCCACGGCAGTGGCGACGACATCCAGGAATCGACACCATTCGACCCGCCGGCCGTCACCGCCTGGCGACTGCCCCTGGACGCGCGGGTCCTGGCCGCGGCCGTGGAGGGCGTGCGGAGCATCGTCATCGCGCCCGGGATCGTCTACGGCCACGGCGGCGGGCTGCCCAACCTCATCCTCCATGCCCCCCGCAACGACAGCGGCGAGCTGCTCTTCCCCGGCTCGGGCGAGCAGCACTGGACCAGCGTCCACGTGGACGACCTCGGGCCGTTCTACCTGGCGGCGCTGGAGAAGGCGCCCGCCGGGTCCTACTTCCTCGCGGTCAGCGGTGACAACCCGACCGTACGGGAGTTGGCGCTCGCGGTGAGCGACAAGGTCGCGCCGGAGCCGGTGGAGCAGACCCAGAGCCGGATCGGCGCGCTGCTGGGCGCGCTGGCGCTCGACCAGCAGGCCTCCGGGCGCAAGGCGCGCGCCGAGCTCGGCTGGGTGCCGGTCGGGCCGTCCTTGCTCTCCGAGGTGGCGAGCGGGTCCTACGCCCGCTGAGCGCCACGCCGACCGAGCGGCCGGACGCGGCGGCGGCCCATGAAAGCCGCTGCGACGGCGGTGCTCCCGACGAGGAAGGTCAGGCCGGCCGGGCTTCCCGCTGAGACGGGCAGGCTGGGGTCGGTCGGGCACGCGGGGGAGGACGGCGTCGTGTGCACCTTGCCGGCGTCCAGGGTCCACGTCTGCTTGGAGCCGTCGAAGACGACCAGCACGGCCGACGTGTCGCTGCCCGGTGGGAAGACCGTCGGCTGACCGCGGTCCTGCGGCGACGGGGCGAAGTTGTTGCTGCCACCGATCGGCAGGGTGACCGCCGTGCCCGTGGTGTTGGTGTAGCCGAAGACCGCCGTGGAGGTGCCGTCGCCGTTGTCGAAGACGCAGGTGAGCGTGGGCGTCACCGTGCCGGCTGCGGCCGCGGGGAGCGCGGTCGCCAACAGCAGCGTGCCGACCGCTGACACCAGCAGAGCGGCTCGGCGCAGGACGAAAATGATCACATCGTGTCTTCGGTGCTCCCAGCGGAGGCGCGTACCCCCGAACAGCGGAATTCCGGGCCGGCGAATCACCCGTTCGGAGCAGTGACAGGATGGTGCCCGTGACCCGACTCTCCCTCGCTACGCTTGGCCGGGTCGAGCCCTCCGTGCGCCCGCCCGTGGACCCGCGGTCCCTCGAGGTCGGCATCGTGCACCTCGGTCTCGGGGCGTTCGCCCGGGCACACGGACTCGTCTTCACCCAGGGTGCGATCGCGGCCGCCGGCGACACCCGCTGGGGCTACTGCGGAGTGACTCAGCGCAGCCGCGCGGTCCTGGACCAGCTGGCCCCCCAGGACGGCCTGTACTCGATCCTCGTCCGCGAGGGCGCCCATGCCGTTCCCCAGGTTGTCGGCACCGTGCGTGACCTGCTCTTCGCTGCCGAGGTGCCGGAGCGGCTTACCTCCCTTCTGGCGGCACCGAGCACCCGGGTCGTGACCTTGACGGTCACCGAGAAGGGCTATCGGCACGACCCGGCGACCCGGCGGCTGCAGGCCTCCGACCCGGACGTCGTCGCCGACGCTGCCGGGCGCGAACCGTTGACGGTGGTCGGGCAGCTGGTACGCGGCCTGGCGGCGCGCCGCTCGGCGGACGCCGGACCGGTGACGTTGCTGTCGTGCGACAACCTGGCCGGCAACGGTGAGGTCCTGCACGACGTCGTGGCCGACTTCTGCTCGCTGCTGCACGACGACGGGCTGCGCGACTGGATCGAGCGCAACGTTGCCTTCCCCTCCTCGATGGTCGACCGGATCACCCCGGCGACGACCGACCAGGACCGGTCCGACGTGGCGGGGCTACTGGGGCTGACCGACGAGGGTGTGGTGGTGACCGAACCGTTCTCCCAGTGGGTCGTCGAGGACACCTTCGCCGCCGGCCGGCCGGCGTGGGAGCTGGCGGGCGCCACGCTCACCGACGACGTGGCCCCGTACGAGCGGATGAAGCTGCGCCTGCTCAACGGCAGCCACTCCACGATGGCCTACCTCGGGATCCTCGCCGGATATGACTACATTGCCGACGCAGCAGCCGATCCTGCCATCGCTGCGGTGGTGACCCGGCTGATGACCGAGGACATGGAGCCGACCCTGTCGGTCCCGGACGGCTTCGACCTCGCGGCCTACGAGGCCCAGCTGCGCAGCCGCTTCCAGAACACCGCGCTCCGGCACGGGACGGCGCAGGTCGCCATGGACGGCAGCCAGAAGCTGCCCAACCGGCTGTTCGACCCGATTCGCCAGCGCCTGGCCGCGGGGGCGACGCCGCGTGCGTCCACGCTGAGCCTGGCCGCCTGGATGCGCTTCGTCTCCGCCGGTCAGGCCGACGACGGCCGGCCGTTGCCGCTGGAGGACCCGCTCGCGGGCCGGCTGCAGTCGGCCGTTGCCGGAGCCTCAACGCCCGCCGCCGTGGTCGACGCCCTGTTCGGCGTCACGGAGGTCTTCGGCGACCTCGGCGACGACCCAGCCGTACGGGAGCTGGTGACCGGACATCTCGACACCCTCACGAGATACGGCGCCAAGGCGGCGGCACAGGCGTTGGTCTAACGCCGCGCGTAGGCCGCCCGCGGGATGGTGACCGCGAGGTCGACCGCCGTCTCGGTTGCCTCGTCGATGCCGAGCTGGCCGCGGACGACCAGGTCGGCCAGGTAGCCGCTGTCGACCCGGCGGGCGACGTCGTGCCGGGCCGGGATCGAGCAGAAAGCCCTGGTGTCGTCGACGAAACCGCTGGTGTTGTAGAAGCCGGCGGTCTCCGTCACGGCCTCACGGAACCGGCGCATCGCGGACGGGGCGTCGAGGAACCACCAGGGTGCGCCGAGCCGCAGGGCAGGATAGGCGCCGGCCAGAGGTGCCAGCTCGCGCGAGTAGGCGGTCTCGTCGATGGTGAACACGACGCAGCGGAACTTCGGGTCGTGGCCGAACGCATTGAGCAGCGGGCGGAGTCCGCGCACGAAGTCGACCGGCAACGGGATGTCGAAGCCACGATCGAGGCCGAAATCGTGCTGCACGGCGGACGAGTGGTTGCGGTAGACGCCGGGGTGGAGCTGCATGACCAGTCCGTCGTCGCGGCTCATGCGGGCCATCTCGAACAGCATGTGCGCCGAGAATGCCTGTGCCTGTTGAACAGTAGCCTCTCCGGCCAGTCCCGCGACGTAGATGCGGGCGGCGTCGGCGGCTGGCAGCGGCTGGGTGTCGGCGGTCGGCTGGCTGTGGTCGGTCGCACGGGCACCATGGCGTACGAAGTGCTCGCGACGCTGCTCGAGCGCCGCGACGTAACCCTCGTAGGAGCCGGTGCCGATCCCGGAGACGGCGGCAAGCTCGTCAACGGCGGTGGGCCAGGACGGATGGCCGAGCTGGACCAGTGCGTCCGGGCGGAAGGTCGGCACAACCACGCCGGGCCAGCCGGACTCGATGATCGACAGATGGTCGGCGAGGGTGCTCAGCGGCGAGTCGGTCGTCGCCAGCAGCTCGAGCCTGAACCGGTCGAACAGTG
Source organism: Frankiales bacterium (assembly GCA_033851695.1). Taxonomy (GTDB): domain Bacteria; phylum Actinomycetota; class Actinomycetes; order JAWWOL01; family JAWWOL01; genus JAWWOL01. The sequence continues at coordinate 2,519 of JAWWOL010000402.1, read as the reverse complement.
CGCGGGGCCTGAACTCCGGGCGGACGAGTGTGGCCGCCAGCCCGTCGTAGAGCTGGTCGGCGGTCTCGGCCGAGGGGGTGATCGCGACCCCGAAGACCTCGACCAGCGCATGCTCGAGCCACAGTCGCGAGGGCGTGCCGCGGAAGAGGTGCCACCCCGCGCAGAACCGCCGCCAGATCTCCCTCGGGTCGGTCTCGCCCGGGTTGCCGTCGGAACGGGCGAGGCCAAGTCGGTCGAGGGTCTCGCCTTGGGACGCCAGCATCCGGGTCACATAGTGGTCGGGCACCACCAGCAGGTTGGCCGGGTCGGGGAACGGGAGGTTCTCGGCCAGCATCGCGGCGTCGACATGCCCGTGCATGCTGATGATCGGCAGGTCCCGTACGGCGGCGTAGATCTCCCGGGCGACCGTCCGTGAGCCGGGGTCAGCGGGGAGCAGGCGGTTGTCGTCGAGGGTCAGCGGTCGCACGCGGTCTGCCGTCCTATTCTGGGTCTTGTGACCGATACAGTACGGCGGCTGGGCAGCGCCGAGGCCGTCCTGTCGGAGGCTGACGCTGCGCGTTTCATCGGCGAGGCGCTCGCGGCCGAGGACCTGGCCGGCAAGTCGGTCCTGCTGCTGATTCCGGACGGCACGCGCACGGCCCCGATGCCCCTGATCGTGGCGGCCGTACGGGCTGCGGTCGACCGGCTGACCGTGATGGTGGCCCTGGGCACCCACCAGCCGATGGACCCGCCGGCCCTGGCCACCCTGGTCGGCACCGACGAGATCACAGTGCTCAACCACGACTGGGCCGACCCTGAGACGTTCGTCTCACTGGGCGTGATCAGCGCCGAGGAGGTCTCCGCGATCAGTGGCGGGCGGCTGTCCCGCGAGGTCGACGTCCGGGTCAACCGGGCGGTCGTCGAGCACGACGTCGTGCTCATCGCCGGGCCGGTCTTCCCCCATGAGGTGGTGGGCTTCTCGGGCGGCAACAAGTATCTGTTCCCCGGGGTCGCCGGGCAGGAGATCATCGACCTGTCGCACTGGCTGGGTGCCCTCATCTCCTCGTACGAGATCATCGGCACCCCCGGCGTGACACCGGTCCGCGCGCTCATCGACCGGGCCGCGTCGCTGGTCCCGACCCGCCGGCTCTGCCTCGCGATGATCGTGCAGAGCGGGACCAGGGAGCTGCACACCCTGTCGTACGGGACCCCGGAGGCTGCCTGGGCGGATGCCTCAGCGGTCTCGGCGCAGGTGCACGTGAAGTATCTCGACCGCGCCTATCCCCGGGTGCTGTCCATGGTTCCGCCGATGTACCAGGACATCTGGACAGCGGCCAAGGGCATGTACAAGCTCGAGCCGGTCGTCGCCGACGGGGGTGAGCTGGTGCTCTACGCCCCGCACGTCAAGGAGTTCAGCGAGAGCCACGGCGACCTCCTGGCCGAGATCGGCTACCACACGAGGGACTACTTCACCGGCCAGTGGGAGCGCTTCGGCGGTTACCCCGGCGGGATCCTCGCCCACAGCACCCACCTGCGCGGCGGCGGTTCGTGGGACGCCGCGACCGGCGAGCACCCACGGATCTCGGTGGTCCTGGCCACCGGCATCCCGCGCGAGCTCTGCGAGCAGCACAACCTGGGCTACCTCGACCCGGCCGGCATCGACCCCGAGGAGTGGGCCCGCGACCCGGACACACTGGTCGTCCCCAAGGCCGGCGAGGTCCTGCACCGGCTGAAGCCGTAGCCGTGATCCGTCGCCGTGCGGTCCGGCCCTCAGTTGAGGCGAAGCTGGAGTGAGGCGTCCTTGTCGCGCGCCGATTGCGCAAGCGCTTCCTGGAACGCCATCATCCGCTGCAACAAGACCGCATCAGCCGACGCCAGAATCCGTACGGCAAGCAGTCCGGCGTTGCGCGCGCCTGCAATCGACACCGTCGCGACGGGGACGCCGGACGGCATCTGGACGATCGACAGGAGCGAGTCCAACCCATCGAGGTGCTTGAGCGGCACCGGTACGCCGATCACCGGAAGCGGCGTCATCGAGGCCACCATGCCAGGCAGGTGCGCGGCCCCACCTGCGCCCGCGATGAGCACCCGCAAGCCCCGACCGGCGGCTTCGGAGGCATAGGTCAACATCTCGCGCGGCATCCGGTGCGCCGAGACCACGTGCACCTCGTGCGGGATGTCGAACTCCGCAAGGGCTTGCGCAGCGGGTGTCATCGTCGGCCAGTCGGAGTCGCTGCCCATGATCACACCAACCAGCGGATCGGTCATAGCGGCTCCCCTTGCAGCAAGTCGGCAGCGGCGCGCGCGCGGCGACGGTTCTCGGCGATGTCGTCGCCGACGACAGTGACATGACCGATCTTGCGTCCGGGACGCACACTCTTGCCATAGAGGTGTACGTGCGCCCCGGGATCCATCGCCAGGACCTGGGGCAGCCGGCAGGCCAGGTTGTCGGCCTCGGGGCCGGCGCCGCCGAGGGCATTGGCCATCGCGGTCGCCTCGCCGGCGAGGGTGGTCTCACCGAGCGGCCAGCCCAGCACGGC
>JAWWOL010000530.1:0-5541 GCA_033851695.1 Frankiales bacterium | reverse complement strand
GTCGAGCGTCTCGGTCACGAGGTGCCTTCCTGAGCCGGTTCGTGCAACGTTCGGAACAGTGTCGCATCGAAGCCGCCACCGTACGCGGACCCCAGGCACGACCTCGACATCAGCCGGAACGTCGCCTGGTCGAGCCGCCCCGACCCTTCGGGGAGGGCGCCGCCCAGCGGCCGCCCGGACAAGGTCTCCAGGTCACGCAGGTTGCAGCGTGCGGCCAGGTCGGGCTCGTGCGGCCAGCTGCCGATCACCACCGAGTCCAACAGGACACCCCGGCTCGCCATGACCTCCAGGGTGAGCGCCGTCTCGTTCAAGGTGCCGAGCCCGGCCCGCACCACCACGACGACGGAGGCGCGCAGGGCATAGGCCAGGTCGGCCAGCGTCGCACCGTCGTCGTTGTAGCGGACCAGCAGGCCGCCCGCGCCCTCCACGATGACCAGGTCGTGCTCGGACTCCAGGGCAGCGATCCGGGCTGCCGTCGCATTCAGGTCCAGCGGTGGCATCCCGCTGCGCCGCGCCGCCGCGGCAGGGGAGAGCGGGTCGCGGTAGCGGGCCAGCTCGTAGCGGTTGTCCGCACCGCTCAGCCTGGCCACCTCGTCCAGGTCACCCGGCTCGCCGGGTCGGACACCGGTCTGCGCCGGCTTGACGACGGCGACCCTGCTGAACCGATCGAGGGCGAGGCCGGCGATCGCCGCGGTGACGACGGTCTTGCCGACATCGGTCCCGGTACCCGTCACGACGAGCAGAGTCATAGCCGAACCCTAGCGAGGTCGACGACGCCCGCTGCTCCCGGCCGCGTCATCCGTCGGTGGGCGTGAGATTCGCCCTTGGGTCAGGAGGTGAGCGCGCACGCCCCGCGATCGGCCCAGCTGGGTCCGGCGGCGGAGGGCGTGATGTCGAAGTCGAAGATCTCGGTCGGCAGGTAGAGCGAGCAGCAGGCGTTGGGGATGTCGACGACACCGCTGATCCGGCCCTCGATGGGTGCCGACCCCAGCAACAAGTAGGCCTGTTCGCCGCTGTAGCCGAACTTCTGCAGGTAGGCCACGGCATTGAGGCAGGCCCGCTTGTACGCGAGCGTCGCGTCCAGGTAGAGGTTGGTGTCGGTCTCGTGGTCGACCGAGATGCCGATGAAGCTGAGGAACTGGCTGTAGCGCGGCTCGACTCGACCTGGCATGAAGATCGGGTTGGTCGTGACGCCGTAGGTTTCCATGCCGCCCTTGATCAGGTCGACGTGGAAGTCGATGAAGCCGCCCATCTCGATGGCACCGCAGAAGGTGATCTCGCCGTCGCCCTGGCTGAAGTGCAGGTCACCGCCGGAGAGCAACGCCCCTGGGACGTGCACGGGGTAGAACACCCTGGAGCCACGGGTGAAGTTCTTGATGTCGTGGTTTCCGCCGTTCTCCCGTGCAGGCACGGTACGGGCACCCTCCCCGGCCACCCGGTCGAGGTCGGAGCCGCTCAACGAGCCGGCAAGGGTGCCCTGGACCAGGGGCGGCAGGGCGAGGGCCGGCACCCGAGTGGGATCGGTGGCGATGAGTGCCCGCTCGCGCGCATTCCACCGGGCCAGCAGCTCGGCCGACGGTGCTGTGCCGAACAGCCCGGGGTGGGTGATGCCGGTGTAGCGGACCCCAGGCAGGTGCCGGGACGTCGCCTCCTGGCCGTGGAAGTCCCAGATCGCCTTGGCGGCATCGGGAAAGTAGTCGGTGAGGAATCCTCCCGCGTTCGTCTTGGCGAAGATGCCCGTGTAGCCCCAGCCCTGCCCGGGCGCCGGGCCGGTCTCCTGCGGCACCGGACCCAGGTCGAGGATGTCCAGCACGAGCAGGTCGCCCGGCTCCGCTCCCTCGACGCCGATGGGGCCGCTGAGCATGTGCGCAACGGTGAGGTCGACATCTCGTACGTCGTTGGCCGAGTCGTTGTTGCCGATCTGGTTGTCCGTCCACTCCTTGCACTCCATCCGGAACTCGTCGCCTGGCTTGACCCAGGCAACAGCCGGGATGTCCGGGTGCCAGCGGTTGTGGCCAGGCACAGTCTGGTCGCGCATCGACTTCGACTGGTCCACCGAGAAGACGACCTGGGGCATCGCGGTTCCTTAGGGTCTGGGCAGCGGAGGGTACGGCGACGGGGCCGGTTTGCTGGCGGTGCTGGGACTTCTGCGGACGACGGCGGGCGAGTCGGCGCTGGCCTCGGCACCGGCCAGGGCACGGCCCAACGCAGCGGGGGTGCGGGTGACCCCCGGCGCGCGGAACACGCGCGCCGAGGGTGCACCACAGTGCGGACACGGTGCCGGTGCCGTTGTCACGGCAGTCATGGGCCGGCGGAGCACGAAGTCGGCGCAGGACGGGCAGCGGTAGTCGTACGACGGCATCGGTGTCGTCTCAACCAGGGACGCGGGCTGCCGGGACCGAGAGGTCGATCAGTCCGGTGCCCTTCTTGCACATGTCATGGCAGGCCTTGTCCAGGCTGCAGCACAAGGAGCAGATCGGGCCCGAGTGGAACGGGCAGCTGGCCATGTCCGGGCGCTCGAACGACGTCGTACACACCGTGCACTCGAGGGTGACCGCCGACAGCTGACCGTCGACGATGAGCGGCTCCGACAGCGTGTCGTCCCTGGCGATGTAGTACTTGCCCTTGGTGACGATCGCCAGCACCGGCGACAGGACGAAGGCGAGGGCAAGGGCGATGAATGGCGAGAATGCCTGCGCGTACGCGCCGAAGGCGTTGTAGAAGGCGAGGATAGAGACGATCGAGCCTACGAGCATGGAGCCGAAGCCGACCGGGTTGAAGTTGTAGAGATGTGCCCGCTTGAACTCGATGAGCGGCGGGCTCAGCTTGAACGGCTTGTTGATGACCAGGTCGGCGACGATCGCACCGATCCACGCGATGGCCACGTTGGAGTAGAAGCCGAGCACCGTGTTGAGGAACGAGAAGACCCCGAGCTCCATCAGGGTCAGGGCGATCCCGACGTTGAAGAAGATCCAGACGACCCGGCCGGGGTGGTAGTGCAGCACCCGCGAGAAGAAGTTCGACCAGGACAGCGACCCGGAGTAGGCGTTGACGACGTTGATCTTTATCTGCGACAGCACGACGAAGAAGACGGCGAGGGCCAGAGTGCCTGCGGTCATGAAGGTCCCGAAGCCGCCGAGATACTGCTCGATCGGCTCGCCGGCCTTGGTCAGCCCGACCTTGTCGGAGACGTAGAACGCCAGGAAAGCGCCTCCGAGCTGCTAGGCCGCGCCGAGGATGACCCATCCCGGGCCGGCGGCGATGACCGCCGCCCACCACTTCTTGGAGTTCTGGGCGGTCTTCTGCGGCATGAAGCGCAGGTAGTCGACCTGCTCGCCGATCTGGGCGATCAGGGAGAGCGCGACGCCCATGCCGAGCCCGAAGCCCAGCCAGCTGAAGGAGGCGCTTCCCCTGCTGCCGCCGAAGTGGGTGAACTGGCTGTACTTGTTGGGGTTGTCCGCCGCGACGTAGACGAAGGGCGCGAACATCAGCAGTAACCAGACCGGCTGCGTCCACACCTGCAGCTTGGCCATGGCGGTCATGCCGAACACCACGAGGGGCAGGACGACCAGCGAGGCGAGGATGTAGCCCGCGGCCAACGGCAGCCCGAAGCCGGACTTGAAGGCCTGCGCCATGATGGAGCCCTCGAGGGCGAAGAAGATGAAGGTGAAGCTGGCATAGACGATGGACGTGAAGGTCGAGCCCAGGTAGCCGAAGCCCGCGGCACGGGTGAGCAGGTCCATGTCGATGGAGAACTTCGCTGAGTAGTAGGCGATCGGGATACTCGTCAGGAAGATGACGACAGCGGCCACAAGGACGGAGGCCAGGGCATTCTGGTAGCCGTGAGTAATCGCGATTGAGGCACCGATGGCAAAGTCGGCCAGGTAGGCGATGCCGCCGAGGGCCGTCGTCGCGACGGTGTACTCGCTCCATGTCCGAAAGGACTTCGGCGCGTACCGCAGCGAATAGTCCTCGAGGGTCTCGTTGTCGACCATCGAGTTGTAGCTGCGGGATGCTTCCCCCTTGACGGCCTCGTGAGGCAACGAAGGTGGCACGTGGGGCGGGGTTGAGGTGGACTTGGACAGCTCTGACGTCACTGCGGACCTCCCGAGTCGGCTGATGGCGCTGAGCCTCTCGGTGGCCCATTTCCCGGCAATATGTCGGAGATCAACAATGTGTTACGTTTTCTTCATGTGCTTGAGCGTGACCGTTTTTGACGATTCCGCCATGCGTTCGTCGTCGTTGCGCTACCGCCGGCCTCCTCGGTGAAACGCGTACGTAACAGCGTCTGGTTAGCCTCGCCGTCGTGACCAGTCGACTCGTCCTGCGCGGTGCCCGGTGGCCCGGCGACATCTCGGTGGTCGATGGCGTGATCGAGGCCGTCGGCGATGTGCCCGCGCTTGCCGGCGACGAGGTGCTGCGCGTCGACGGCGACATCATCACCGCCGGGCTGGTGAATACCCACCACCATCTCTACCAGTGGGCGACGCGTGGTCGGGCCGTCGACTGCGACCTGTTCGGCTGGCTGACCACGCTCTACCCCGTCTGGGCCCGGCTGTTGCCCGACGACGTCGGGGCGGCGGCGACGGTGGGGTTGGCCGAGCTGGCGCTGAGCGGCTGCAGCACGGTGGCCGACCACCACTACCTCGTGCCGCGGGGTGACGACACGGTGTTCGACCACCTCGCGGCAGCGGCGCGTACGGTCGGGGTCCGGATGCACCTGGCGCGCGGGTCGATGGACCTCGGGGCGTCCCAGGGCGGCCTGCCGCCGGACAGCGTCGTGGAGGACCTGGACTCCATCCTGGCCAGCACCGAGTCGGTGGCCGCGCGGCTGCACGACGGCTCCCGGATCGTGGTCACCGTCGCGCCGTGCTCACCGTTCACCGTGACGCCGCGGCTGATGACCGAGTCGGCGGCCTTGGCCCGTCGGCTCGGCCTGCGGCTGCACACGCACCTGGCCGAGACGGTCGAGGAGCAGCACGACGTGCTGTCCCGCTTCGGCATGCGGCCCGTCGACCTGATGGAGCAGCTGGGCTGGCTGGCCGGGGACGTGTGGGTCGCGCACGGCATCCACTTCAACGACGACGAGGTGTCCCGGCTCGGCGCGGCCGGTGTCGGCGTCGCGCACTGCCCGTCGTCCAACAACCGACTCGCCGCCGGTCAGTGCAGGGTGGTCGACCTCGAGGCTGCCGGGTCGCCGGTGGGCCTCGGCGTCGACGGCGCTGCCAGCAACGAGGTCGGTGGGCTGTTCGCCGAGCTCCGGCAGTCGATGTACACCGCCCGCCAGCGCAGCGGCCGGCCGGCCGACTTCGGGCCGCTGGACGCGCTGCGCCTCGGCACCATCGGCGGGGCCAGGGCCCTTGGCCGTACGGACATCGGGGTGCTCGAGCCGGGTTATCGCGCCGACATCGCGGTCTGGCCGGGTGAGGACATCGCCGACATGCCGGACCCGCTGTCCGCCCTCGTGCTCGGGCCCGACCGCAAGGTGCGCCACCTGCTGGTGGACGGCTCTCCGGTGGTCACCGACGGCCGCCTGGTCGG
>JAWWOL010000394.1:0-12300 GCA_033851695.1 Frankiales bacterium | reverse complement strand
CCAGGCCGATGCCGAGGAAACCCAGCAGCATGAACGCAGAGCCGAACAGGGTGTAGAGGATGAACTTGGTCGCGGCGTACTGCTTGCGGTCGCTGCCGCCCCAGATGCCGATCAGGAAGTACATCGGCACAAGGACGATCTCGAAGAACACGAAGAAGACGATCAGGTCGGCGGCCAGGAAGGTGCCGATCATGCCGACCTCGAGCAGCAGCACCAGACCCACGAGCGCGCGGGGACGGCCGACCTCCGGCAGGTGCTTCGCGCTGTAGACCAGGCAGAGGAAGGTCAGCAGCGCGGTCAGCGCCAGCAGTGGCAGGGAGATCCCGTCGACGGTGAGGTGGAAGCGCACCCCGATGCTGTGCAGCCACGAGACATTGACGCCGTAGCGCGCCGAGCAGAGCCGCGAATATTGCTCGTTGGAGAGGAACTGCAGCCCTGGCTTGCCCAGAAGGCGAGCGCACCCCGCCGTGCCGTTGAACCCGTTGCGCAGCCAGCCCAGCAGCAGGACCAGCGTGCCGGCGAAGGTCACCGCGCCGGCCGCGATGCCGATCGGGACGGCGCGCGACTCGAGGGCGCGAGGGAGCAGAACCGCTGCCATCGCGCCGATCGCCGGCACCACGAGCAAGCCGACGATGAAGACCTGTTGCCAGCTCATGGCACCGCCACCACGATCGCGATGACGACGACACCGAGCAGCATCAACGTCGCGTAGGCCTGGACGTTGCCGCTCTGGCTGAGCTTGACCACCCCGCCGGCCCACCGCGCCGTACGGCCGGAGGCGTTGACCGTACCGTCCACGACGTCGGTGTCGAACGCCATGACTGAACGGCCCAGCGCCATGACCGGACGGACGACATACAGGCGATAGGCGGCGTCCACACCGAACCCCGATGCCATGGCAGAGCGCAGCGGCGCCGGCAGCAGAACAGCAGGGTCGCGATCAGGCCGGGCCCGTACGACCAGTAGGACGGCAGCGACGGAGATCAGCACCAGCGCGAGGGTCAGCAGCAGCGGTCCCCAGGAGACCTCGATCCCGAACGTGCCGGCAACCGGTGAGGGCAGCCAGGTCGGCAGGAACCGGTGCAGCGCAAGGACTCCGAGCGCGGCAGCCGGCACGGCCAGGATGACCAGCGGCGCTGCCATCGCCCATGAGGTGTCGTCGAGTGCTGCGTCGTCGTGGCGCGGGCCGAGGAAGGTCCTGGTCACCATCCGGGTGGTGTAGAGCGCGGTCAGCACGACGGTGACCAGCCCCGCCGCGTAGACCGTGACACCCAGCCAGGACGAGACACCGGTCGCCGCGTGGTCACCGGAGGCGACGCGCCGGGCGGCGTCGAGGATGGCGTCCTTGCTGAAGGCGCCCGAGAACGGCGGCACACCGGCCAGGGCGAGTGCCCCGACCAGGAACGTCACGAAGGTCAGCGGCATCCGGCGCCAGAGTCCGCCCATCTCGCTCATCAGGTTGGTGCCGAGCGCGTGCAGCACCGAGCCGGCGGCCAGGAACAGCAGTGCCTTGAACGCCGCGTGGTTGAGCAGGTGGAACAGCGCTGGCTGGTATCCACCGACGGCGAGACCGGCCGTCATGTACGCGAGCTGGGACACCGTCGACCAGGCCAGCACCCGCTTGAGGTCGTCCTGGACGAGCGCCGCCAGCGCCGAGAGCAGCATGGTGACCACGGCGGACAGGGCCAGCACGGTCATCGTCACCGGCGATGCGGCGAAGTCGGGGTAGAGCCGGGCCACCACGAACACGCCGGCCGCCACCATGGTCGCCGCGTGGATCAGCGCGGACACCGGCGTCGGTCCTGCCATCGCGTCCGGCAGCCAGGTCTGCAGCGGGAACTGCGCGCTCTTGCCCGCGACCCCTCCGAGCAGCAGCAGCGTCCCGGCGACGACCGAGCCGTGCGGGAGCCCGGAAACCCTGGTCACGTCGGCAATCGCAAAGCTGTGCGCGGCAGTGCCGAGGACGAAGATGCCAAACAGGAACGCCACGTCGCCGAGCCGGGTGACCAGGAACGCCTTGATCGCAGCAACTCCGGCGCCGCGGGACTCGCGGTAGTGGCCGACCAGGAGGTAGGAGCAGATGCCCATGACCTCCCAGCCGACGTAGAGCTCGAACAGGTCGCTCGCGAGGACCACGAGCAGCATCGCCGAGGTGAACAAGGAGACCCAGGCGAAGTACGACGGGAGCCGCCGATCGCCGTGCAGGTAGCCGATCGAGTAGACCTGGACCAGCAACGACACCGCGCAGACCATCACGGCGAGCACGGCCGACAGCCCGTTGACCGAGGTGCCCACGTGCAGGGCGACGCCGCCGGTCGGCGTGTAGGCGTAGGAGTGGACGACCGTACGGGCCGGGTGGGCGAGCGCGGAGGGCAACAGACCGATCGCGACCACGGTGGCGGTCAGGGTGCCCAGCAGCGTCACCGCAGCCGGACCTCCCGGCAGCCGGCGGCCGAGGAGCAGGGCAATCACGGCGAGCACCGCAGGTGCCGCCGGCACCAGCCAGGCGACGGAGCTCATCGGTGGGCGCCCGGGGTTGGCTCCCGGTCGCTGAGCTGGTCGATCCGGTCGATGTCCACCGTTGAGCGGTGCCGGAACACCGACAGCACGATGGCCAGCCCGACCCCGAGCTCGGCGGCCGCGATGACGATGACGAAGAGGGAGAACACCTGGCCGGAGTGCAGCGCAGCGTCCCGCCACCAGGCGTCGAACGCGACCAGGTTGAGGTTGACCGCGTTGAGCATCAGCTCGACCGACATCAGCACGAGGACGGCGTTGCGGCGGGCGAGCACGCCGTAGACCCCGATGCCGAACAGCAGCGACGCGACGACCAGCGGATAGACGAGGTGCATCAGCCGACCTCGTCCGGGTCGGGCTTGCGGACGAGCACGATCGCGCCGACCAGCGCCGCCAGCAGCAGCACCGACACCACCTCGAACGGCAGCACCCATGACCGGAAGATGGCGGCCCCGTCGGCCTGGGCCGAGCCGATCGGTGCCTGCTGCACGTCCACCCAGCCGGACTTGAACGCGTCGACCACCAGCACCACCAGGGTTGCGGCGGTCGCCAGGCCCACGATCGCCGCCAGCACCTTGTTGTCGCTGTCCAGGTCGAACGTCTTGCCGATCGGCGCCCTGGTGAGCATCGTCGCGAACAGCAGCAGGACCACGACGGCACCGATGTAGATCAGCACCTGGACCCAGGCGACCAGCTCCGCGGTGAGCACCAGGTAGCCGCCGGCGAGGGCCCCGAGCGTCACCACCAGCCACAGCGCCGCGTGCACGACGTTGCGGGCGGTCACGACGAGCAGCGCCGACCCCACGGCAATCACACCGAGGCAGGCGAACAACGCCTCAGGACCATGCCAGCTGCCATACGAGGGCGCGGGTCCGACCTGGGGTGGCAGCGCCAGCAGGAGCGGACTCACGCCGGACCATCCCCCTCGGACTTGCGGGCTGCGACGGCCTTGTCCAGCGCCTTCTCCGCGGCGACGAGCTCCTTGGGCTGCTCCGCCGCCGGATCTACGGCGGGCGGCGCCGGCACGGTCCACATCCAGTCGCGCAGCCGGTCCTTCTCGTGGGTCAGGTCGCCGACGTCGTACTCGGCGTACTCGAACTCCGGCGTCCAGAACAGCGCGTCGAACGGGCACACCTCGATGCAGATGCCGCAGTACATGCACAGCGCGAAGTCGATCGCGAACCGGTCCAGCATGTTGCGGGTGCGTTCGCGGGCGCCCGGCTCCTTGGCCGGCACGACCTCCTTGTGCGACTCGATGTAGATGCACCAGTCGGGGCACTCACGGGCGCAGAGCATGCAGACCGTGCAGTTCTCCTCGAACAGCGCGATGACGCCACGCGACCGGGGCGGCAGGTCGGGCTTGACGTCGGGGTACTGCCGGGTGATCGACGGACGCGACATCGTCCGCAGGGTCACCGCGAGGCCGCGGGCGAGGCCGGAGCCGGGGACGCCGCTCATGCCGTCGCCACCCGGACGACCGCGGTCACCACGACCTGCACCAGGGACAGGGGTACGAGGACGGTCCACGCGAGCCTTTGCAGCTGGTCCTCCCGGAGCCGCGGATAGGCGACCCGGGCCCAGATCACCAGGAAGGACAGCCCCAGCACCTTGATCAGCGTCCAGAGCCAGCCGAGCTGGTGCTCGAGGAACGGCCCCCGCCAGCCGCCGAGGAACAGCACCGTGGTCAGGGCCGCGAGCACGACGATGCCGACGTACTCGGAGAGCAGGAACAACGCGAAGCGCAGGCCGGTGTACTCGGTCAGCGGGCCGAAGATGATCTCGCTGTCGGCGTAGGGCATGTCGAACGGCGGCCGGCGCAGCTCGGCCATGCCGGACACGAAGAACACGACGGCGGCAACGCCCTGCCAGGGCAGCCACCACCAGGACCAGGCGGTCGCGATGCCCGACAGGGACAGGGTTCCGGCCGCCATCGCCGCGCTTGCCGCGGCCAGGACCAACGGCAGCTCGTACGCCATCAGCTGCGCCGCGGCGCGGACGCCGCCGATCAGCGCGTACTTGTTGGCGCTCGACCAGCCGGCCATCAGCACGCCGATGATGCCGACACTGACGACGGCGAGGGCGAAGAAGATGCCGATGTCGAGGTTGCTGGCGCTCTGCCCCGGGCCGACCGGGATCACGATCAGCACGATGAGGTAGGGCAGCAGCGCCACGAACGGCGCCAGCTCGAAGACCTTGCGGTCCGCGGCCTTGGGCACCACGGACTCCTTCTGGGCGAACTTGACGCCGTCGGCGACGAGCTGGGCCCAGCCGTGGAACCCACCGGCGTACATCGGGCCGAGCCGGCCCTGCATGTGCGCCATCGCCTTGTGCTCCATCTGCCCGACCAGCAACGGCACGGTGAGGAACACCAGCAGGACGACGAGCAGCTTGGCCGCGACCTCGAGCGTCGTGATCATCGCCCGGCCTCAGGTCCCCACGTGCCCGGCTCCGGCACGCCAGGCGGCAGCATCCGGCGACGCGACGGCGAACCGTCATCTGACTCACCCGGCTCCTTGGCGCCCGGCCACGGCTTGGCCACCCGGCTGGCGAGGACGAACTCCTTGCGCAGCGGGTGACCCTCGAAGCCCTCCGGCAGCAGCAGGGGGACGAGCCCCGCGTGGCCGTCGAAGCCGATCCCGAACATCTCGTGGGTCTCGCGCTCGTGCCAGGACGCGCCCCGGAAGACGCCGGTGAGCGTCGGGAGAACGGCCGCCGCGCGCGGCACCCGCGTACGGATCAGCACGTGGTGGTGGAACGTCAGCGACCAGAGGTGGACGAGGACGGAGAAGCCCTCGGCCAGCTCGTCGACCGCTGACAGCCAGTCGAAGTAGGTCGCCGAGATCTCCTCGTCGGCGACAGCGGCCTGGACCGCCTCGATCCAGCGGGTGGCGGGCACGTCGACGGTGGACATCCCGTACGCCACCTCGGAGGTGACGTCGTCGCCGAGCAGCACCACCAACCGGGCCGCGACCTCCTCCGGGGTCACGTCGGCTCCGCGGGAGGCTCGGCGGCGGGCGGCTCGAGCTGGATCGGCCGGCTGAGCCCGTGGACCCGGTGCCGGACCGCGCCGTGCTGCGGAACCTGCGGTGGCGGGGAGACGAACGGGCGCTGGAAGACCGCGGCCGAGGGCCGTACGGACTTCTCGGACGCCCGCAGCGGCAGCCGCTCGCCGGCGATCTGGTCCTGCAGCTTGAGGATGCCGTGCAGCAGGGCCTCGGGCCGCGGCGGGCAGCCGGGCACGTAGACGTCGACCGGGATGATCTGGTCGACGCCCTTGGTGACCGAGTAGGAGTCCCAGTAGGGCCCACCGCAGTTGGAGCAGGCACCGAAGGAGATCACGTACTTGGGCTCGGGCATCTGCTCGTACAAGCGGCGTACGGCCGGCGCCATCTTGTCCGTGACGGTGCCCGAGACGACCATCAGGTCGGCCTGGCGCGGCCCGTTCGCGAACGGGATGACGCCGAGCCGGATGAAGTCGTGCTGGCTCATCGACGAGGCGATGAACTCGATGGCGCAGCAGGCGAGCCCGAAGTTGAACACCCACAGGCTGTAGCGGCGGCCCCAGTTCAGCACGAACCGCATCGGCGCCGGGGCGTCCGAGCCGCCGGGCACGGCGGGGCCGCCGGAGAGCACCGGCAGGGTCGCCGGGGCGAACAGCAACGGCTCCTGGCCGGAGGTCACACCCACGTGAGCACCTTGCGCCGCCACGCGTACAGCAGGGCGATCGCGAGGATGCCGACGAAGACGCCCATCTCGACCAGGCTCTGCACGCCGAAGCCGCGGAAGACGGTCGCCCAGGGGAAGAGGAACACCGACTCCACCGCGAAAATCACGTAGAGGAAGGCGAACACGTAGTAGCGGATCTGGGTCTGGGCCCAGTCACTGCCGACCGGGTCGACGCCGGACTCGTACGTCGTCAGCTTCTCGAAGGTCGGCCGGAACGGGCGGAGCAGCCGGTTGGCCATGACAGCGGTCGTCAGGAAGGCGCACCCGACCAGGACCAGCAGGCCCACCATCGCGTACGCGCCGAAGTATCCGGTCAACACCAGCCGCTCCCTTGCTTGGGTTCGCGGCGCTCATCCTAATGAGACACACAGGGTACGGTCGCGAGGCCCGGCCGGTGCCCTGCGCAGACGACTATGCCGGCAGGACGATCCCGACCATGCCCATGGCGATCTCGGGGCGGACCGGCCTGGCGTACCAGAAGCCCTGGCCCAGGTCGACGCCCAGCTCCTCGAGCTGCCGCGCCGCCGCCGGGGACTCGACGCCCTCGGCGACGGTCAGCAGACCGAACGACCTGGCGAGGTCGACCGTGGCCCGCACGATCGCCGCGTCGTGCGGGAAGTTGAGCATCCCGGCCACGAACGACCGGTCGATCTTGAGCTCGTTGACCTGGACCCGCTGCAGGAAGGTGAGCGAGGAGTAGCCGGTCCCGAAGTCGTCGACCGCGATCTGCACCCCGAGCGCCCGCAACCGGTCGAGGACGTCGACCACCAGGTGCACCTCGCCCAGCATCGTGGTCTCGGTGATCTCGAGCTTGAGCCGCACCGGGTCGAGCTGGTGCTTGCCCAGCACCGCCTCGATGTCGTCGGCGAGGCCGAGGTCGAGCAGCGAGCGGGCGGACAGGTTGACCGCGACGCTGGGCCGGTGGCCGGCCACCTCAGGCCAGCGCGCCGCCTGCTCGCAGGCCAGGTCGAGCACCCGCAGGGTCAGCTCGCCGACCAGCCCGGACTGCTCGGCGACCGGGATGAACTCGTTGGGCCCGATCAGTCCCCGTTGCGGGTGCTGCCAGCGGACCAGCGCCTCGAACCCGGCGACCCGGTGGGTGGCCAGGTCGACCTGCGGCTGGAAGAAGACCTCGAGCTGGTCACGGTCCAGCGCCTGACGGAGCTCGGCACCCATCGCCAGCCAGGCGAATCCGGCGTTGCCCTCGAGCGAGCTCTGGTACTGGCTGGCGGAGCCCCGGTTGCGCTTCGCGTGGTACATCGCCACGTCGGCCCGTTGCAGCAGCGTGTCCACGTCGACGGCGTCGTCCGGGTGTACGGCGATGCCGGCACTGGCGTGGACGGCGATCTCGAGCGTGCCCACCGAGAGCGGCTCGCTGATCGTGCGCAGCAGCGCCTGCGTCCGGCGCATGGCCGAGGCCGGAGACTCGACGTCGCGCAGCAGCACCGCGAACTCGTCACCGCCGAGCCGGGCGACCGTGTCGCCGCTGCGGAGCAACGGCGGCAGCCGTTGGCCGACGGCGCGCAGCAGGGCATCGCCGGCCGCATGCCCGAGGGTGTCGTTGACGTGCTTGAAGTGGTCGAGGTCGAGCAGGACCAGCGCCGAGGAGCGTCCCGTCCGGCGGTCCGCAGCGATCGCCTCGTCGGCTCTGCGCAGCAGCAGCGCCCGGTTGGCCAGGCCGGTCAACGCGTCGTGCTCGGCCTCGAACGACTTCAGCGTGGCCTGCTCGAGCACCTCACGGTAGAGGCGCGCGTTGAGCAGCGCGGAGCTGACCGCTTGGGCATAGGTGCCGATCAGCCGTTCGTCACGGCGCAGGAAAGGCGCCGGCTGCGCCGACCACAGCCGCAGGACGCCGCTCACCCCGGCCATCGCGGGCAGGGTGGCCGACGCGAGCTGGTAGGGCTCGTCCGGCACCCGGTGCACGACCAGCAGCCCGTCGTCGTACCAGGCCGGCGTCCCTCCGGCGCCCGGGTAGTGGAACTCGCCCTCGCCGCGGTAGTGCCGGTGCGACACCGAGACGTCTCCCCTGCGCTTGCCGAAGACCTCGATCTCGGCGGCCTCGACCCGGAACAGGCCTGGGGCACGTTCGACGGCAGCGGCCAGGACGAGCTCCTCGTCGAGCTGCTGCAGCGCCTTGGTCGCCACCTCCAGCTGCTGCCAGAGGTCCCGCTCGTCCAGCGCGCGGACGTACCCGCGGTAGGCCAGGACGATCAGCGCGCCGAGGACCGGCAGGACGACGAGGGTGTCCACCGGGGCCCGCTCGATCTCGACCATGAAGAACAGCCCGAGAGTGATGTTGCCGACCGCCATCAGGGTGCGCAGCGGAAGCGCCGGCACGTAGGCCTCCCGCAGCGTGACGCCGGTGGCGCTGAGGACGGCCGAGACGCCGAGCTGGTTCCAGGCGCTGTAGACCAGGACGGCCACGGCGACGGCAAAGGCGGACCATAGGTCGATGGGGAACATCCGGCCGCCTAGCCCGGCGAACACCAGGGTGGCCAGCCCGGCGCCCACGACGGCGTTGGCGGTGTTGAACAACACCTTGATCCTCGTACGGCCGACCAGCAGCGACGTGATCGAGACGGCGAGGGCCAGGACCGGGGTCCAGCCCGCCGGCAGCGCAACCAGCGAGGCGAGTACGGCGATCTCGACCACGGAGTAGGCCTCGCCCTGCGCGTGCCCGACCCGGATCCGGGCCAGCGGCAGCTCGCCCACCGCGAGGGTGAGCGCGATGCCGGCGATCCACCAGCCGGTCGGGTGCGTGCCGTCGGCGAGGATCGCCCACGCGGAGCACCCGAGGGTGACGGCGGCGGCAGCGCTGACGGCGACGACGACCGCGCTGACCCGGGTCCGGCCGGTCGGCCGGGCAGGCGCGCGCGACGATGGCACGAGCGCTGCTTGCTCCGGCAACGCCATCACGGCCGTTCAACTCCCCGAAGCGCCAACCCCGACGCGCCTCCCGCGGGAGGACCCGCGGAACGGGAGTGGCCGTCGGTCACCCGGTCGCTCCGAGATCACCGTAGCGCGACCGTTTAATCACGGCGAGTCGCCATTCGGGTGTTTTCCGTCGGCCCCGCCAGGCCGTGCGCCGAGCCCGTACGGCCAGCCGGTGGACCCCGGTGATCCCCCGGGGGCCGTTGTCCGTGAACAATGAGCCGCATGAGCGCCGAGAACAGCCCTGCCCAGGTCAGCGCCGCGCCAGGGCGCAGCGACGCCCGGTACGGCGTACCCAGCGAGCTGCGTTCGGAGGTGCGGCTGTTCGGCGCCGCCCTCGGCCAGGTGCTGCGCGAGTCCGTCGGGCCCGACCTGTTCGACGACGTCGAGCGGCTGCGCCGCGCGGTGATCGACGCCCGCAACGGCGCCGGGCCGGCAGAGGCCCCCGCGGCGATCGTCGCGGAGTTCGACGAGCTGCGGGCCGAGCAGGTGGCCAAGGCGTTCACCGTCTACTTCCAGCTGGCCAACCTGGCCGAGGAGCGTCAGCGGGTACGCGCGCTGCGCGGCCGCTCGGCGAGCGACCGGCCGGACTCCTTCTCCGGCCTGGTCGGCCGGCTCAAGCCCGACCAGCTGGCCGGCCTGCTGCCCGAGCTCGAGGTGCACCCGGTGCTCACCGCCCACCCGACCGAGGCGCGCCGGCGGGCGGCCGTCACGGCGATCCACCGGGTCGGCGAGGCCGTCGACCTGCCCGACCAGGTCGAGCGCGAGCGGCAGCTGCTCGAGGAGATCACGGCGCTGTGGCGCACCGCCCAGCTGCGCTCGCTGCGACCGGGGCCGATCGACGAGGTCCGCACGGCGATGGCGGTCTTCGACGAGTCGCTGTTCGCGATGGTGCCGGTGGTCTACCGCGCCTTCGAGTCCGCACTCGCCGGCGACGCTGCCGGCACCCAGGCGCCGACGGTCCCCACCTACCTCCGGCTCGGCAGCTGGATCGGCGGTGACCGCGACGGCAACCCCAACGTCACCGCGACCATCACCCGCGAGGCCCTCGACGTCCAGGCCGACCACGCCCTGCGCGCGCTGACCGACGCGGCCGAGCGGCTGGCGACGACCTTGACCCTCGACGCGCAGTCGACCCCGCCGTCCCCGGCGTTGCGGGCCACCGCCGAGCGCGCGGCCGACCAGCACCCCGCGCTGATCGAGCGGCTGAGCAGCAGCGAGGACGAGCCGCACCGCGACTACCTGCTCTACGTCGCGGCCAGGCTGCGGGCGACCCAGGAGCGGCACGCCGACCTGGCCTACCGCAGCGCCGACGAGTTCACCGCCGACCTGCGGCTGCTCCAGTCCTCGCTGGCGTCGGCGGGGGCGGCCCGGGTCGCGTACGGCGGGGTGCAGGACCTGCTCTGGCAGGCCGAGACGTTCGGCTTCCACCTGGCGGAGCTCGAGGTCCGCCAGCACTCCGGGCTGCACACCGCCGCGCTCGCCTGCTACCTCGGCGACGACGCGCGTGACTCGCTCGTGCTGGACCTGGTGGCGCGCGAGGGTTTCGGTGACCCGGTGACGCCGCTCGACGACATGGCCCGCGAGATCCTCGCCACCATGCGGGCGATCGCCGCGCTGCAGCACCGGTGGGGCGTGCGCGCCTGCCACCGCTACATCGTCAGCTTCACCTCGCGCGCCTCCGACCTGGTCGCCGTACGCGCCCTGGCCCGGATCGCCGTCGGCGACGGGCCGCTCGAGCTCGACGTGATCCCGCTGTTCGAGACCCAGGAGGACCTCGAGAACTCCGTGCCCGTGCTCGAGGAGTGGCTGACCTTCCCGTCGACGCAGGCGCACCTCGCCGCCAACGGGCGCAAGGTCGAGGTCATGCTCGGCTACTCCGACTCGGCCAAGGACGTCGGCCCGGTCTCCGCCACCCTCTCCCTGTACGACGCCCAGGCCCGGCTGGCCGAGTGGGCGGCCCGGAACGACATCGCCCTGACGCTCTTCCACGGCCGCGGCGGCGCGCTGGGCCGGGGCGGCGGCCCGGCGGGGCGGGCGATCCTGTCCGGGGCGCCCGGCTCGGTAGCCGGCCGGTTCAAGGTGACCGAGCAGGGCGAGGTCATCCTCGCCCGCTACGGCACCCCCGAGATCGCCGTACGCCACCTCGAGCAGGTGACGACCTCGGTGCTGCTGGCCTCGACGCCTGAGGTCGAGGCCCGCGCCGCGGAGTCAGCCGTACGGTTCAAGGACCTCGCGCTGCGGGTCGGCGAGGCGGCGAAGGGGGCCTACCGCTCGCTCGTCGAGACTCCCGGCTTTGCGGACTTCTTCGCCGAGGTCAGCCCGCTGGAGGAGCTCGGCCTGCTGCACATCGGGTCGCGGCCGGCCCGGCGCAAGAGTGCCGCCGGCCACGACCTCGCCTCGCTGCGGGCGATTCCGTGGGTGTTCGCCTGGGCGCAGACCCGGTGCAACCTGCCCGGCTGGTACGGGCTCGGCACCGGGCTCGCCGCCGCCGCGGCCGTCGAGGGCGGGCTCGAGGAGCTGCGGGCCGCCTATGCGGCGTGGCCGTTGTTCACCTCCCTGCTCGACAACGCCGAGATGTCCCTGGCCAAGGCCGACCGGGACATCGCGGCCCGCTACCTCGCGCTGTCCGAGCGGCCGGCGCTGGCCGAGGTCATCCTCGCGGAGTTCGACCTGTCGGTGTCGATGCTGCTGCAGGTGCTCCAGCGCGACGCCCTGCTCGCCGGCCACCGGGTCCTCGGCTGGGCGGTCGAGCTCCGGAACCCCTACGTGGACGCACTTTCGCACCTGCAGCTGCGGGCGCTGACGGCGTTGCGCTCGGGCGACGGGCTCGACGGACCGGAGGCCGAGGCCCAGCAGCGGCTGCTGCTGCTCACCGTCGGCGGTGTCGCGGCGGGCCTGCAGAACACCGGCTGACAAGAGCCGGCCAAACGGGTTTGATCTGGGCATGAGCGAACAGAGCGCACAGGCGGAGATCGGCGTCACCGGGCTGGCCACGATGGGCCGCAACCTGGCCCGCAACCTGGCCAGGCACGGCCACGTCGTCGCCGTACACAACCGGACCGCCCAGAAGACGCACGACCTGGTCGAGAGGTTCGGCAGCGAAGGCAGCTTCGTCGCCTCCGA
>JAWWOL010000489.1:0-3485 GCA_033851695.1 Frankiales bacterium | reverse complement strand
GGCTCTGCGTTGCCCGCTGCGGGCGGGCAGCGCAGACTCTCCGCGGGTGCGGATCGCTGGCGGGTGTTGGGGTCGATCTGGCTCTTCGTTGCCCGCTGCGGGCGGGCAGCGCAGAGCCGCCAGGGTGGGGTGTCTACGGCCGTTGGGTTACCCACAGGGCGGCGGTTCGTCCACAGCTCCATGAACCTCGTTGCTGCGCGTCACCGCCGCGGCGGAGGCTGGGCGCATGGACGACGAAGCGTCAACCGACCCCTTCGACAGGTTTCTTCGCGACCCACTTTTCACGGCGCCCAGCCTTGCCCTGCCGGTGATGTTGCGAGCAGCACGGCATTTTGCCGACCTTTCCCAGCGGGAGCTCGCAGCTCGTGTGGGCATCAGCAAGTCCTATCTGGGCGACCTCGAGTCCGGGGACGTCTCAGCACCCAGCTATCCGCTTGTCGTGCGCCTGGTCGAGGCGACGGGACTTCGTCTGCAGGTGCTCGGTCCGTTTGCGATGCCATTGCTCCGCCGGCCGCTGGACGACGCGCTGGACAAGGGTGGCCGGCACTGGCCCGGGCACCTGGACGTGAGGGAGGTCCGGGCCGATCGGGACTGGTGGTACAGCAGGACCAGGCCTGGGGAACGACCGCTGCCCGAGTTCACGGCGGAGTGGCGGCGGCTGAAGGGCAAGCGGCGGGTCCGGCGGACCAAGGCCCAGATCAGGGCGCAGATCAGGGCGGAGGGCGACGCCCGCAACACGCCGCCAGGTCCGGAGGTGACCGGTGGGGGGACCGAGGCCGGGTAATCTTCCGAACATCTGTTCGGACGATGCTGGGAGTCCAGAGGTGCGTGTGCTCGGTGTCGACCCCGGCCTGACCCGGCTCGGCGTCGGCGTGGTGGACGGCGTTCCCGGCGGCCTGCTGAGCCTGGTCGCGGTCGACGTGCTGCGAACCCCGTCGACCGACGACATCGGTGCGCGGCTGATCGCGCTGGAGCGGGGCCTGGTCAGCTGGATCGAGCGCTACCAGCCCGAGGCGATGGCGGTCGAGCGGGTGTTCAGCCAGCACAACGTCCGCACCGTCATGGGCACGGCGCAGGCCGGGGCGGTGGCGATCGTGTGCGCGGCCAGGTTCGGCATCCCGGTGATGTTGCACACGCCGAGCGAGGTCAAGGCCGCGGTGTCGGGCAACGGCCGGGCGGACAAGGCACAGGTAGCCGCCATGGTCACCCGCCTGCTCCGGCTCGAGGCCGCGCCCAAGCCGGCCGACGCGGCCGATGCGTTGGCGCTGGCCATCTGCCACGTCTGGCGCGGGGCTGCCCAGGCCAAGCTCCAAGCCGCGATGGCCAAGACCGCGCCGGGCAGGGTGGCCACGGTCAAGGTTGCGTCGGCGCCGGCAGCCGCCCGATGATCGCGAGTGTTGCCGGCCGGGTGCTGTCCATGACCCTCGACGCCGCGGTGGTCGAGGTCGGCGGCGTCGGCCTGCTGGTCCACTGCACGCCGGCAACGCTGTCCGGCCTGCGGCTCGGTGAGGCGACCCGGCTGTCCACCTCGCTGGTGGTCCGCGAGGACGCTCTCACCCTGTACGGCTTCGGTGACGACGAGGAGAAGGCCTGCTTCGAGCTGCTGCAGAGCGCTACCGGAGTCGGCCCCAAGCTGGCGCAGGCCGCGATCGCCGTGCTCCGCCCCGCCGCCCTCAAGCAGGCGATCGCCTACGAGGACCTCGATGCCCTGGTCCGGGTGCCCGGCATCGGCCGCAAGGGCGCCGCCCGCATCGTCATCGAGCTCAAGGACAAGGTGCTGGCCCTCGGGGTGCTGCCGTCGACAACGCTGCCCACGGCCGGCGACGTCGCGCCCGAGCCCGAGTGGCAGCCTCAGGTCCGCGCGGCCCTGATCGGCCTGGGCTACTCCGCACGCGAAGCCGACCAGGCCGTCGAGGTGATCGCCGCCGACGAAGCCGCCGCGACGGCGGACGTGACCGCACTGCTCCGCGCCGCCTTGCGTACCCTGAGCCGGTCATGACCGACGACTCGTACGACCTCACGGAGTCCGTCCAGCTCGAGGACGACCCGGTCTCGCCGTTCGCCCTGGTCGACGAGCGGCAGGTCGAGAATGCGCTGCGCCCCAAGACTCTCGACGAGTTCGTCGGCCAGCACCGCGTGCGCGAGCAGCTGTCGCTGGTGCTCGAGGGCGCGATGCGCCGGGGCCGCCCGCCGGACCACATCCTGCTCTCCGGACCGCCCGGTCTCGGCAAGACCACGATGGCGATGATCATCGCGGCCGAGCTCGGCGCGCCGCTGCGGATCACCAGCGGGCCGGCCATCGAGCGGGCTGGCGACCTCGCCGCCTTGTTGTCCACGCTCAACGAGGGCGAGGTCCTCTTCCTCGACGAGATCCACCGGATGGCCCGGCCGGCGGAGGAGCTGCTCTACGTCGCCATGGAGGACTTCCGGGTCGACGTCATCGTGGGCAAGGGTCCCGGCGCCACGGCCATCCCGCTCGACGTGGCTCCGTTCACGCTGGTGGGGGCCACCACCCGCGCCGGTCTGCTGCCCGGCCCGCTGCGCGACCGGTTCGGCTTCACCGCGCACCTCGACTTCTACCGGGCGGAAGAGCTCGAGCAGGTGCTCAAGCGCTCGGCGCAGCTGCTGGGCGTCGACCTGCGACCCGACGGCGCGGCCGAGATCGCCGGGCGCTCCCGGGGGACGCCGCGGATCGCCAACCGGCTGCTCCGCCGCGTACGCGACTTCGGCGAGGTACGCGGCGACGGCACGCTCGACCGGGACATCGCCCGTGCCGCGCTCGCGGTGTACGAGGTCGACGAGCTCGGCCTCGACCGGCTGGACCTCGCGGTGCTCGATGCGTTGCTCCGACGGTTCGGCGGGGGACCCGTCGGCCTGTCCACCCTCGCCGTTGCCGTCGCCGAGGAGCCGGAGACGGTCGAGGAGGTCTGCGAGCCGTTCCTGGTCCGCACCGGCATGCTGGCCCGCACCCCCCGCGGGCGGGTGGCCACGGCTGCCGCCTGGGAGCACCTGGGGCTCAAGCCGCCGATCTCGGCGATGACCGCGGTGGGGGCGGCCGGACCCGAGGGAACGCCCAGCCTGTTCGAGGCCCGTCCCGCGGAGCCCGCCTGAGCCGGGGAACCGGGTCGGCCCACTGCTCGTTCCCTGTGTGCTCGCTTGGCACCGGACACGTCGGCAGCCAGGCTTGCTGCTCGGTAGTGCGGCGCGGGCGCTTTGTCGGCACCGCCCCGCTGACCTAGACTCGCCCCGCCGCGCCCACTTGTACGCCAGTCCCGGCCCGGCGCCACCTGATCATCATCGAAAGGCAGCATCGTGCCCGTCCCGTCGTCGGTCCTCGCGGCATCAACCGCCAAGGGCAGCTCCGGTGGCAGCGGATTCATCCTGGTCGTGCTGTTCGGGCTGGTGCTGTTCTTCCTCTTCCGGCGCAGCCAGCGCAACGCCCGCAACCGTGCCGCCGGCGTGCCGGGCATCGTGGTCGGCAGCCG
>JAWWOL010000475.1:0-6339 GCA_033851695.1 Frankiales bacterium | reverse complement strand
CGAAGTCCGACAGGTGCACGTTGCTGCTGGCGTTGGGGACGTAGCCACCGTAGAAGCCGGGCGCGGCGCCCTTGACGGTCGAGTACCACATGCCGGCACCCTTGATCGTCACGATGTTGACGATGATGTGGCCCGGGATGTTGTAGGAGCCCGCAGGGATCCAGACGGTGCCACCGGGGCCGGCCGCGGTCATCGCGGCGTTGAACGCGTTGGTCGCGTCGGCGACGCCGGTGTTGTCAGCGCCCTTGCTGGTGACCGAAACGGAGCCGGCAGGCTGAGGCAGCGCTGCGGGAACGTTCTCGAAGTCGGCGAAGTCGATCGTGGTGCTCGAGGCCGTCGCACCCGCCGGAACCGTGAACCGGAACTTCGTGCCTGTGGGGTAGACCGACGGGAGCAGGCGGTGCAGCTCGTCGTAGAAGTGGTGCTGGTTGCTACCCGGGGTGTTGGTGAACGGGTAGGAGCCGTAGTACCAGCTGTAGGCGTCGGTGAGGGTGAAGTCACTCTGCGCAGATCCATTGATGGAGAAGGACAGCGGGCTGGTGTAGACCGAGCCGCCCCCACCGTCTGGGATGCTGTAGCGGAAGTCGATCGAGTTGGTCGGCGCCGTCGTCGTGAACTCGACGTACTGGCCTGCCCCGCTCAGGGTGACGGCCTTGCGGTACGACGCCTCGTCCGGCAGCGTTCCGTAGTCCACCGACGGGCCGATGATGGTGCCAGTGGTCGCCGCGTTCTCTGCCTGGATCTCGACGTACGGCAGAGAGGCACCGGGGCCGCCGGTCGCCGCCGCGTTCGCGGGCACCGCGGCCACGACGGACAGGGCCGAGCCGATCAGGGCCGTGCTGGCCACTAGGGCTCCGGCCCGGCGTCCTGCCCGGGACCGTAAAGATGGGGACATTCTGTGCTCTCTTCCGACGAGGGAATGAAGTCACGAACGGACCGTCCCACTCGTGAGACGACCCAGCGCCTATCGGCCCGTACCTTCCCCTGTTTCCAGGGATCGATCCCGAAGCCGGCCGTTAACGTATCTGAGGGGTAACGGTCGACTGCTGTCAGTGACCGTAAACTCTTGGACATTTCGACGCAATAACCAAGACATGAGAAAGTCGTTGCGTGGACAACTTGCAACCTTGCCATCAAATAACGCAACGGTTGCCGCAAGCGCTTGACCCGATGGAAAAGGGCATGCCGATGTCGCCGTCCCCACTCGGTGCAGGGGACGGCGACATCGTCGGTGCAATGCGCAATTGCCGCGTCGCACGCGGCCGGATTGGCTATTCGGCTGTGAGCCAAACGGCCGCATCGGATGGGAGTTGATCATTGATCAGCCGGACACTGCTCAGCAAAACGGATTTGTGGGCCGGCAGGTCGACAGGACTACCGGAGGTATTTGCCACGCACAGGAAGTCGTCGCCCCTGGCGAAGCCAAGGACGCCGTCGGCGGTCGGCAGCCAGGACAGGTCGGGCAGCGCAAGCGACCCCAGTCGGCGGCGACAGTGCAGCGCGGCCCGGTAGAGCTCGAGCATCGAGTCGGGGTCGCCGGCCTCGGCGGCCACGGTCAGTGACTTCCACTCGGCCGGCTGCGGCAGCCAGGGCTGAACACCCTCGGCATTGAAACCGAACGGCGAGGCGTCGCCCGACCACGGGATCGGCACCCTGCAGCCGTCACGGCCCTTGTCCGTGTAGCCGGACCTGGGCCAGATCGGGTCCTGCAACAGGTCCTCGGACAGGTCCTCGACCTCGCTGAGACCCAGCTCCTCGCCCTGGTAGACGTAGACGGCCCCCGGCAGCGCCATCGTCACCAGGATGGCGGCTCGAGCCCGGCGGGTGCCGAGCTCGAGGTCGGAGAACTCGCCCAGCCGGCGGTTGTCCATGGAGAACGAGGTGTCGCCGCGGCCGTATCGGGTGACGTGGCGCACCACGTCGTGGTTGGACAGGACCCAGGTCGGCGATGCCGCAGCGGGCGCGTGGTCGGCCAGCGTGCCTTCGATGACGGCACGCATCCGGGCTGCGTCCCATGCTGCGCCGAGGAAGTCGAAGTTGAACGCGGTGTGCAGCTCGTTCGGGCGGAGGTACTGCGTGAACCGCTCGCGGTCGGGCAGCCACACCTCGCCGATGAGGATCCGCTCGCCGGGATAGCTGTCGGTCAGCCGCCGCCAGGCGCGGTAGACCTCGTGCACCGCCGGCAGGTCGATGAACGGGTGCTGGCCCTCGGAGACGCCCTCCGTGAAGTCCGCGAGGCTGCCGTCCTTGATCAGCAGGGCAGCGGAGTCGATCCGGATCCCGTCGACACCACGGTCGAGCCAGAAGCGGAGCACCGCCTCGAACTCCTCGTGCACCTGGGGGTTGTCCCAGTTCCAGTCCGGCTGCTCCGGCGCGAACAGGTGGAGATACCACTCCCCCGGGCTGCCGTCAGGATTCTTGGTCCTGGTCCAGGCCGGACCGCCGAAGATGGAGTTCCAGTCGTTGGGCGGCAGGTCGCCGTTGTCTCCCTTGCCGGGCCGGAACCAGAACAGGTCCCGCTCCGGGGCCCCCGGGCCGCCGGCGAGGGCTGCCTTGAACCACGCGTGCGCGTCCGAGCCGTGGTTCGGGACGATGTCGATGATCACCCTGATTCCGAGCGCGTGAGCCTCGGCGATCAGCGCCTCGGCTTCCGGCAGGGTGCCGAAGATCGGCTCGATGTCGCGGTAGTCGGCGATGTCGTAGCCGGCATCTGCCATCGGCGAGGGATACCAGGGGTTGAACCAGATGGCGTCCACACCGAGGTCCGCGAGGTACTGCAGGCGGCTCCGCACTCCTGCGAGATCCCCCGTGCCATCGGCATTGCCGTCGGCAAAACTACGGACGTAGACCTGGTAGATGGCGGCATGCCGCCACCACGACAGGTCAGTCGACCCGTTCGCCTCTGTCTCCGGCATTGCGGATTATCCCTTCGATAGACATGACGGTACGCGCACAAGCACCATTGCAAGTGACGGTGGCAGCGATCAGTCCTTGATCGCGCCAGCCCCCAGTCCGGCCAGGATGTTCCGCTGGAAGATCAAGAAGAAAATGATCGTCGGGAGAGAGGCGATAACCAAAGCAGCATAGGTGATCTCCGGCGGGGTGCCGCTCTGGAGCTGAATAAGGCCGGTGTTGACCGTTGCATGCGCCTGGTCCTCCACCAGCAGCGGCCAGAGAAAGTCTTTCCAGACATTGACCACGGCGAAGATCGAGATGACGCCGAGCACCGGCCGGGCGATCGGCAGCACGACCGACCACATCGTACGAAGCGGCCCGGCACCGTCGATGGCGGCGGCTTGGATGAGCTCCTCGGGCACGGCGTCGAAGAAGCGCTTGAGCAGGAAGATGCTGAACCCGTTCGCGACCGAGGGCAGCCAGATCGCCCACGGCGAGTTGGTCAGGTTGATGTGCAGGAACGGCATGTTGAGGACGGTCAGGAAGGCCGGGATGGCCAGGACCGTCGCGGGGATCATCAGCGTGGTGAGCATGGCGAACAGCACGATGTTGCCCAGCGCCGGCCGCAGCTTGCTCAGGGCGTAGGCCGCGGAGACGTCGAACACCAGCTGGAACGCCAGGGCCCCGATGGCGTAGTAGAGCGTGTTCGTCATCAGGTGGCCGAGGTCCAGGTTGGACCAGGCGGTGGTGAAGTTGCTCCAGTTGACCGAGTGCGGCAGGAAGGTGGGCGGGCTCTGGATGACCTCGCTGGTCGACTTGATCCCGTTGGTCACCATCCAGTAGAGCGGGAACAGGAAGATCACGCCGAAGCCGAGGATGAACACCGTCAGCGTGACCCGGTAGGCGAGCTTGCCCTTGGGGCGGGCCAGCTGCATGGACGAGATGAGGGTGCGCGTCTGCGTCTGCGTTGCCATGACCTATTCCTTCTCGCTGCGGTTGCTGATCCAGAGATAGAGAGCGGCAAAGCCGGCGAGGACGAGCAGCAGCATGATGCCGAGCGCCGCGGAGTAGCCGATGTTCTGCTGCGGCACCGCGTACTGGTAGATCTGGTAGACGATGGTCGCGGTCACGCCACCCGGGCCACCGCTGGTGAGCAGGTAGGGCTCGAGGAAGACCTGCATGGTGGCCACGATCTGCAGCATCAGCATCAGCGAGAGGATCAGCCGGGTCTGCGGGATCGTCACCGTCCAGATCCGGCGGAGCAACCCCGCGCCGTCCAGCTCGGCGGCCTCGTAGAGCTCACCCGGGATGCCTTGCAGCGCCGCGAGGTAGATCAGCGTGCCGCTGCCCATGTTGATCCAGGTCGAGAACAGCACCAGCGAGAACATCGCCGTGCTGGAGCCGTAGATCCACTGCATCGTCGGCAGGTGCAGGTCGCGCAGCACGGTGTTGAACAGACCCGCGTCGGGATCGTAGAAGTACTTGAAGAGGAAGGCCCCGGCGGCCGGCGGCAGCATGACGGGCAGGTAGACGAGGAGCCGGAAGTAGGCACTCGCGTGCCGGAACTCGTTGAGGATGATCGCCGTGATGAAGGGGACGGCGTAGCCGAGCACCAGGGCCATCAGGGCGAAGGTGACCGTGGCCTTCCAGGCCGGCACGAACGAGGGGTCGTGCCAGACGGCGCTGTAGTTGGCCCAGCCGACCCAGGTGGGCTTGTCGACCGCATTGTCGTACTGGAAGCTCGAGATCGCTTCCTTGACCATCGGGTACCAGGAGAAGTACGTGAAGCACAGGATGGCGCCGATGAGGAACGCGTAGCCGGTGACGTTGTGCCGCACCCGCTGCTGGAGCGGTGCCTTGCGCCGACGGCGAGGCTGGGTGGACGCCAGCTGGGCTTCCGGTGTCCCCCGGTTGGACACGCCGATGACCATCAGGAGATCCGCTCTCTTGCGGTAGTGCGAAGGACAGGGGTGGTAGGCACCTCTTCCGACCGCCGCGGGGGCGATCGGAAGAGGTGCCCGGTCTCACGGGACTTCAGCGGCTTGCGCCGCCCGGATCAGCTGGGGGGCTTGGGGGCCGCAACCAGCAGCTTGCTGACCGACGCGGCGTGGGACTTGAGCAGCCCGGCGATGTCAGCGTTCTTGTTGGTGAGCACCTCGGACATCACCTTGTCGAGGTCGGCGTAGACCGCCTGTGCGTTCGGCGGCTCCACGTTGCCCTTGAGCTTCGGGGTGCCGTCAACGTACGGCTGGAAGTTGACAGCCGGGATGGTGCGGTACTTGTCCTTGGCCGCGGTGTCCTGGGCGGCAAAGGCACCGGTCCAGATGGCCGGCTCGGGGAGGCCGACGCCCGCCTTCTCAGCGGAGGCGCGGGCGTAGTTGAACTGGCCCTGGCCCGGCGTCAGGTTCTGGAACTCGAGCCACAGCAGACCGGCCTTGACCTGGTCCGGCGTGTCCTTGACGTTGAACAGGTAGCCGTCGCCGCCGAGCAGGGTGCTGGCGCCGCCGGGCATCGGGCCCATGCCGATCATGCTGTAGCTGGCCTTGAAGTTGTCGTGGTCACGCTGGACCTGGTCCGGTGCACCGATGTGCATGCCGAGCTTGCCCGACGCCATCATCTGGTTCAGGTCGTCGTAGCCGAGCAGCTGCTTGCTGCCCATGGAGTTGTCGACCCAGCGCATCTGGTGCAGGTTGTTGAGGACCGCGGTGCCCTTGGCGTTGTTGAAGTCGGCCGTCTTGCCGTCGGCCGTGACGTCGCCACCCTGGGAGTACATCTCCGCGGTGAAGTGCCAGCCACCGGTGTTCTGGGCGCTGTAGTCGGCGTAGCCGACGACCCCGTTGCCGAGGGCACTGATCTTCTTGGCGTCCGTGATGACGTCAGCCCACGTGGTGGGCGGGCTGTTCGGGTCGAGGCCGGCCTTGGTGAACAGGTCGCGGTTGTAGACCAGGCCGAGCGTGTAGTTCTTGCGCGGCAGGCCGTACAGGTCGCCGTCGGTGGTGCCGTTCTTCTGGAAGACGCCCTTGACGGCCGGGATGATGTCGCTGAGGCCGGGGATCGAGCTGGCGTAGGACTGGATGTCGAGCGCCTGGCCCTTGTTGATCACGTCCTGCGCGTCGGTGTTGTAGACGTAGAAGACGTTGGCGACCTGGCCGGCCTTGAGCTTGGCGTTGAAGGTCGCCGGGTTGACGCAGGGGTCGGTGTCGACGCTCTTGATCGTGATGAGCGGGTGGGCGGCCTCGAACGTCTTGACGTCGGCCTCCCAGTCAGCGCGCAGCTGCTTCTGGGTCTTGGCCGGCTCGCAGTCGACCGTGATGGTGGTCTTGGCGTCCGGCTCGACCGGCACGGCGTTCGTCGCAGACTGCGACGGGGCGGGGCCGCCGGTGGCCGAGGGGGCGCCAGTGGCCGGTGCCGTCGCGCTGGCGGCCGGGGTGGCGCTAGCGCTAG
>JAWWOL010000432.1:0-4283 GCA_033851695.1 Frankiales bacterium | reverse complement strand
GCCGCCGCGCCGGGCATCCACAAGGCCCTGCGGGAGCTGCTGCTGCCGCTGCGGCCTGACCTGTCCTGAGCCGACCTCAGCGTGGGTCGGCGCCGATCGGCAGGTCGTCGGTGGCCCGTACGGCGTCGGTCCACGACGGCGACTCCTCGAGCGACCGGTGGGTGCCGCACGCCAGGCATCGGGCGTACTCCCGCACCTGACCGGCCGGCGGCCCGAACCAGCGGAACCGGGGCAGCCCACTGCGGATCATGGCGTGCGTGGTGTCAGGTCCGCAGACCGCGCAGGCCATGGAGCGCCAGCCGGTCTCCCGCCGGACCCGCCTTCCAGTGTTCATGTGTCCAGTCTGACCGCCGGCTGTTACGCCAGGGTCACGCTCAGGCGGCACTCGGGAAACATCGCGGTCTGGATCGGGTCACGATCCGCCCGCTCCCCGGGCGGTCACGTCTCGAGCGAACGCAGCCGATGTGCGTCGTCGAACAGCAGCCGCTGGCCGAGCGTCACCACGGTCACGGCCGCCATCCCGGCCGCCCCGAGGCCCAGGTAGACGACGATGATCTGGTAGCGGATCGCCAGCTCGGGTGACACCCCCGCGATGATGAGACCGGTCATCGCGCCCGGCAGGGCGATCAGCCCGACAGTCGAGGCCGAGTCGATCTGGGGGGCCAGCGACGTGCGCAGCGCGGCACGCGCGTGCGGCGAGAAGGCCTGCGTCGCGGGCAGTCCCAGCGCCAGCCGGGCCTCGACCTGACGGCGGGACGACGCCACCTCGTCGCGCAGCCGGAGCATCGTCACCGATGTCGTGGTCATCGCGGCGTTGACCACCATGCCCCCGATCGGGATGACCACGATGGGACGCGAGGAGATCACCCCCGACCCGACCAGCAGGCCCAGCGTCGCGGCCGTTGCCAGCCCCACGGCCGCCGTGGCGATGAGCTGCGCGCGCGGCAGGCCCCGACCGCGGCGAGCACCCACCCGGCCGGCGATCGCCACCATCGCGGCGACCCAGCCGAGCGACCCGGGAATGCCGGTGTGCTGGAAGATCAAGGACAGCAGGTAGCCGACCACGGTCAGCTGCACGGCTGCTCGTACGGCGGCGACCGCCAGCTCGCGGGTCAGCCCGAGCCGCGCCCGCAGCACGACCCAGCCGGCGATGCCGACAAGCACCAGCGACAGCGCGACCCCCCACCAGCTGGGCACCGGAACTCCGGCCGGCGCCGACGCCGCGGAGCTCACAGTGCACCCGCCAGGAAGCGCCGGACGTCCTCGGACCCGTGGGAGTCGAGCACCTCGTCCGAAGGCCCGGCCGCCGCGACCCGGCCGTCGATCAGCACGACGACCTCGTCGGCGAGCCGGCGGGCCTGACGCAGGTCGTGGCTGACCATGACGACGCTGAGCCCATCGGAGAGCAGACCCCGTACGGCGGCTTCGACGGTGGCGACGGCGAACGAGTCCAGCGCCGAGGTCGGCTCGTCCAGGAGCATCACCTCGGGTCCGACGGCGAGGGCCCGGGCCAGGCAGACCCGCTGCGCCTCGCCGCCGGACAGACCCTCGGTCGACCGGTCGAGGAACAGCTCCGGCGCCAGGCCGACCCGTTCGAGCAGCGCAGCGGCCTCCTCGACGGTCAACGACGGCCGGCCCACGCGCAGGTCGGCAAGGACGGTCGGCTCGAGGATGACCGGCGCCTGCTGAAGCATCCCGACCCGGCGGCGCAGCGCCAGCACGTCGTACGAGGGCAGCGGTTGCCCGTGCAGGGACACACTGCCCTCCGTCGGCTCCTCGAGCCGGTTGAGCAGCCGCAGCAGCGTGCTCTTGCCCGCCCCGCTCGGTCCGACCAGCACCGTCGCCACGCCCGGCGAGAGCGACAGCGACAACTCGCGCAAGGGCAGCACTTCGCCACGGCGCACCGTGACGCCGTCCAGCCGGAAGAGCGGGGCAGTCATCCGCTCATCATCCCCGGCGTAAGCACCGACGCCAGACACCGGCGACACCCTGCGGACCCGTCCTAGGGCATGATGTCCCAGGAGCCAAGCCTGGCGAGGGTGTCCGGACCGATCGATCTCACGGGGAGAAAACCCGCCTTGAAGCTTGTGCAGCGCGCCCATCGGCTGGCGTTCGCCCTCACTGCAGGCACCGTGCTCATCGTCACCACCGTCGCTCCGTCGGGCGCCGCCCAAGCCGCGGGGGTCAAACCCGCCTCCGCGGCGCAGCTCGCCGCCGCAGCTGGCGCGCCGGCGCGGGTCACCGAGCTGGTCGGGGACGGCGCCTGGTGCTGGTTCCAGGATCCGCGGGCGATCCACTACGTCGGCCAGCACGACCGCACCTACGTCGGCTACGTGACGACCAAGGGCGACATCGACGTGCTGGCGCTGGACGACCCGACCGGCGCCGTCCAGCAGACGGTGCTGCACCCGCGGCTCGTGGCCGACGACCACGCGGCCCCAGGCCTCGAGGTGCTGCCCGACGGCCGGATCGCGGTCTTCTACGCCGGTCACGTCGGCAACAAGATGTACTACCGGGTCTCGACCAACCCCGAGGACGTGAGCTCCTTCGGTCCCGAGGAGACCGTCCCGACCAACGTCGGCGGGCCGTACGGCTACACCTACGCCAACCCGATCTACCTCCCGGCCGAGCACCGCACCTACCTGTTCTTCCGCGGGGCCGATGCCCGCCCGGTGATGACCTACAGCGACGACGACCTGAAGACCTGGTCGCCGGCGCACACGCTGGTGCTGCCGGTCGGGGCCATCTCCGGGCAGCGGCCGTACGCGCAGTACGCGACCAACGGCAGCGACACCATCTACTTCACCTTCGACGACGGCCACCCGCGCGACATCCCGAACAACAACGTCTACTACATGGCCTATCGCGGCGGGGAGTTCTACCGGGCTAACGGGCAGCCGATCGCCAGCCTGGCAAGCGTCACCGGTGCCGACGGGACCAACGCCGGGCGGGGTAAGCCGATCTCCAACACCCAGGTCGACCTCGTCTACAACGGCAGTGGCCCCGACGGCAAGGCCTGGGTGCAGGACATCGCCGCCGGCGCGGACGGACGCCCGGTCATCCTGTTCGCCTCGTTCCCCAACGACAACAACCACCGCTACCACTACGCGGCGTGGAACGGCACTGCCTGGGAGCAGCGCGACTTCACCGGCGGGGGCGGGTCGATCGCCACCATCGGCGGCGAGACCGAGTACTCCGGCGGCCTGTCCCTCGATCCCAACAACCCGTCGGTGGTCTACACCTCCCGCCAGCACGGGAACGCGTGGGAGATCCAGCGCTGGACAACGAGCAATCTCGGCAAGTCCTTCACCTCACCGGTCAACATCACCGCCGGTTCGACCGTGAAGAACGTCCGCCCGGTCGTCCCGTGGGGTTCGCCCGGCCCGGTCAAGGTGCTCTGGATGTCCGGCACCTACACCCACTGGGCCGGCAAGTACGACACCAACATCCAGATGCTCACCACCACGCGGGCGCCGACGACCAGCAGAGCCAGCGTGTCGGCCGCCGCGGTGCCGTCCAACCAGAAGGTCACTGTCTCCGCCCGCGCCGTCTACGGTGTCGGGGGCACCGGTGTCCCCGGGTTGCCGGCCGCACTCTGGGCGCGCCCTGCCGGTGCCGCCGACTACCACCGGGTGGCCCTCTCGAAGACGGACACTCACGGCCTGGCCCACTTCTCCGTCTGGCAGACCCGGGCGACCCGCTACGTCGTACGGATCGGCAGCACCGGCGCGGCGACCGGGTCGGAGGTGCCCAGCTTCATCATCGGGCAGAAGGTTGCGACCGCAGTCCACCTCGGCGTGTCCGCGACCACCTTGTCCGCCGGCCATCGCGAGCAGCTCGCGGCGCGGCTGATCGACGCGGACAACGGGCGGCCACTCGCCCATGAGCGGGTCACCTTCGAGATCCGCAGCGCCGGGGTGTGGCGGACCCTCGGCCGGGCCATCACCGATGCCCAAGGGCTGGCGCGGTTCAACGCCGAGATGGTCCGTGGCGGCAACGTGCGGGTGGTCTTCCCGGCGCAGTCGGCTCTGGGCAGTGCGGCAAGCGCGGCGGTGGCGGTGCACGTCACACCGGTCGACGCCGTGCACATCACGAGCAACGTCACCTCGATCCGCGCCGGCAAGGCCGCGGTCGTCGAGGCCCGGGTCGTCGACGCGGTCAGCGGCCACGGCGTGGCCCACGCGCCGGTGACGCTGTGGGCGCGCGGCCTGCACTCCTCCACCTGGACCCGGGTGGGCGCGCTGGGCGGGACCAAGGCGGACGGCACCGTGCACTGGACGGTG
>JAWWOL010000421.1:0-7488 GCA_033851695.1 Frankiales bacterium | reverse complement strand
ACCACGCCTGGCGGCGATGGGTGGTCGACCCGGTCACCGGCCACCTTCTCGACTACGGCCGCCGGTGCTACCGGCCACCGAAACCGTTGGCCGACTTCATCCGTGCCCTCGACCGCTACTGCCGGTTCCCCGGCTCCGGGCGAACTGCCGCGAAAGCCGACCTGGACCACCCCATCCCGTTCGACCAAGGCGGTCCCACGTCCGCGCGCAACCTCGGCGCCCTGTCCCGGTTCGTCCACCGGGCGAAAACCCACGGCGACTACCAACTCACACGGGACCCCGACGGCACCTGCACCTGGACCACACCCCTGGGTCGGGTCTACACCACCTACCCGCACGACTACCGACCCGACAGTGACCGATAACGCGTGCGGGGGTGTAGTCCTTGCGACGAACGCAGAATTTGTCCTAGGGCGCTGATGCCCAAAATGCAATCGCCTCGTCCAGCGCGCAGCCGATAGCCAGTAGCGCCGGCTCGTTCTCTGGTTGGCCGGCCAGACTCAGGCCTACCGGGAGTCCCCGCCGATCCAGGCCGACCGGTACGTTCACTGCCGGGAAACCGGCGAGGGACCACGGTACGGACAGTCGTATCCGCGGGCCGACCGGCTCCTGGGTGGGGTCCACGGTGGGAGCAGGTTGGTCGATGGCCGGGTGCGCGACGACGTCCAACTGGTGCTCGGCGAAGATCTGATGCCAAAGGGCCGTCCACCCTTGCCGGAGCTGCACTGCTTTGAGATAGGCCGCGGCGGTGATGCCCTGTCCTTCCAGGACTCGACGCAACACCTGCGGGGTGTACGCGTGACGCTGGTGCAGCAGTTCGCCGTGCTCGTGCAGTGCCTCGGTGCCAGTCAGGACCTCGAAGACGTCCAGGAAACCGGCGTGGAGCTCCGCCGAGCCGGCCAGTGGGTCGATCTCGATGAGTTGTGCGCCGCGGTCGACCATGCTGTGCAGGGCCGCCTGACATACCGATGAGATGCTCTCGTCCACCCCCGACCAGGAAAGCTCCTGGGCCACGCCAATCCGCACGCCGTCCAGTGCCGTACGAGCAGCGATGGGGTAGCCGGGCACTGGTCCGCTGAAGCTGGCCGGGTCGCGTCGATCGTGTCCGACGAGGACCCTCATCAACAGAGACACGTCGAGCAGCCGCCGGGCGATCGGCCCCGCGACGTCGAGCGAGGGACTCAGGGGGAGCAGCCCGTACGTGGACACCCGCCCATGCGCTGGGCGCAGGGTGGCGACGCCGCAGACGGCCGCAGGGATACGCAGGGATCCGCCGGTGTCACTGCCCACAGCCGCCGGGACCATCCTTGCGGCGACTGCGGCGGCCGACCCACCGGAGGAGCCGCCGGACGTTCGCTTGAGGTCCCACGGGTTGCGGGTCGGCGGCGATGCGGTCCCCATTCCGAATTCGTGCGTCGTCGTCTTGCCCATCAGGCCAGCACCTGCAGCGGCCAGCCGCTCCCACGCTGCCGAGTCGGCGCCGGGATCGTAGGACAGAGCGACCCGGCTGCCGGCGTGTGTCGGCGCATCGGCAGTCAGGTACAGGTCCTTGACGGCGATCGGAACCCCCGCCAGGACGCCTACGTCACGACCTTGGGCGCGGAGGGCATCGGCTCGCTGCGCTGCCCGGACCGCACTCTCCGGCGTGAACGTCGCGAACGCCCGCACTTCCGCTTCGTCCGTCTGCACCCGGGCCAGGCACGCCTCCACCAGCTCCACGGCGGACAGCTCTCGTGACTGGAGCAGCCCGAGGAGCTCAACGAGACTCAAGCCGGCGGGATCAGTCATTCGCGAAGACTACCTAGCACAATCGACGATTCGGCGCTGTCGTGCAGTTGCCCGCGCGACATACGTCAACGCTGGATCGCGACCGGTTGTCGCCCTTGAGTGGCCTAGGCGACGGGCGCCCCTCCCGGCGGCACCTGCCTACGCGGCTCGGTGGACCAGCTGCAGGCCGAACGCCTGGGCCATCGAGGGTGCGGATGCGGCGCTTCGCAGGGGTGGCGCGCCGGCAACGTCGTCGTACAACCGGGTCAGCGAGTAGTGGCTCAGGGCTGCACCGACAACGCGGTGGGTCACCCCGGGGGCGATCACCACGGTGAGCACCCTGTTGCCGCTCGAGCTGTCGTCCTCGTCAGCGGTCACGACGATGGCGAGCCGCCCGGCCCGGAAATCGGGACCGGCCATCAGGAGTGGCAGCCAGCCCTTGAG
The DNA here is from genome assembly GCA_033851695.1 of Frankiales bacterium. Lineage (GTDB taxonomy): Bacteria > Actinomycetota > Actinomycetes > JAWWOL01 > JAWWOL01 > JAWWOL01. Next base: position 5,277 of record JAWWOL010000421.1, on the reverse strand, counting down.
CCAGTCGTCGGCTTGGCGGAGGGTCCCGTCGTGGGCGTCATCGTTCAGGTTGGGGACCAACATGCCCACCGTCGGTAGCCGGCCACTCGCGATATCCTCGGCAAGCCGGCCGGCGCTCGGCAGCCCCGCCGTCACCATGCCCTTGGCACACTGGGCCTGCTCGTCGACGTAGTAGGCCCACGGAGCATGCTTCACCGCGTACGCCCCTGTGGACGCGGTGCCGCACGGCGACGGCAGCGACTCCGCGTACAGGCGGGCAGTGCCGCCAGCCGCGAGCGCCTGTCCGAAGACCGACGGACCCCGCACCGGGTGAACCCGAGGAGAGGCGTCGTCCGTGATCCCGAACGTGGAACCGCCGCTGATGGCAAGGTAGTTCGGCAGGGACGGATGGCTGATCGCCCGGTAGTCGGTCGCATAGCCGTACTGTGCGGCCAGCCCGGAGAGGTACGGCATCCCCGCGCGCATCTGGGCCAGGCTGTGGTTCTCCTCGACGATGGCCAGCACCTTGCTGATGCCGACGGGGGACCTCGACGCCCCAGCAGGGCTGGTTGCTGAGGGGCGGGCCGGCGTGGACGTGACCCGGCTCGCCCGCTTCGTCGTCGTCGGCGTGACCGGGCTCGCCAGCTTCGTCACTGTCGACGCCGAGGTCGACGCCGACGTCGACGTCGAGATCGAGGTAGAGGTCGGCGTGACCGAGTTGGCCTGTCGCGTCGAGGCTCCGGTGCACCCCGCCGTGACCAAGACGCAGACCACTACCCACCGAACATTCATGACGGCAGGCTACGTCGCGCCGTCCTTCGTGTGGTCCTTGCGGCTCAGGCCGACTGGTGCTCGCCCGGTCCGTGCGCCTTGGCGTTGGCTCCGGGCTGGCGGTTCTTGGCCGGCACCCCGACGGCGACCATCCCGGCCGGCACGTCCTTGGTGACGACCGCCCCTGCGCCGACGTGGGCCCCGGTGCCGAGGGTGATCCCGCCCACGACGATGGCCCCTGCCGAGACGACCACGTTGTCCTCGAGCACAGGGACATCGAGGTTGGAGTCGTAGCCGATCGTCACCTGTTGGTTGATCCAGCAGTTGGTGCCGATGCGCTTGGCGCTGACGATGGTGGCGAAGCCGTGCTGGATGAACAGCCCAGGGCCGATGTCCTCGGTCCACAGGAACAGGGTCAGCTCCGGCCGGTAGACCAACGCGAACCCCCGGCCGAGCAGCTTGCCGGGGATCCCCTGGCGCCCGAGCCGGTGGTAGTAGAGGTTGCGGAACTCGTGCGTCTGGTCGGTCAGCAGCTGCAGCAGCGCCCAGAGGCCCGCTTCGTCGCGGCGCTTGGCATGCTGCCAACGCGCCACGTCGAGGTCGACCACCGCGCGGGCGCCTGGCAGTGCGAAGTAGCCCAGCAGCAGGGGCAGCGCCCGCAGGCTGACCAGTCGGCTGAGGAGCTTCAGGGGTGACATCGCCGTCCCGTCGAGTGCTGTCCGCTGGATCTGCCTCAACGTAACAGAGGGCAACCCCCTGCGGCCGGAGGGATGATGGGCCGGTGCCGGCTCCCGCTTCCGTCCTGGTGATCGGTTCCGTCAACCAGGACATCACCGTACGGGTCCCTCGGTTCCCTGGACCCGGGGAGACCCTGCTTGGTCGCGGCGTCGCCTATGCACTCGGCGGTAAGGGCGCCAACCAGGCCGTAGCGTCGGCCAGGACGGGCACGCCGACCACCTTGCTCGCCACGGTGGGCGATGACCCTCCCGGCCGCCAGCTGCGGCATTGGCTGGCAGAGCGCGGTGTGGACGTCTCGCTGGTGCGGGCGGGGAGGCTGCCCTCCGGTACGGCACACATCCTGGTCGACGACAGCGGCGAGAACCAGATCGTCGTCGTGTCCGGAGCCAACGCCGGCACCGACGCCCAGTGGGTGGACGCCGCGGCCGACGCCGTCGCGTCGGCGGCCGTCGTGGTCGTGCAGGGTGAGATCCCTGTCCCGGCCATCGAGCGGGCAGTGACGCTCGGCGCCCGTACGATTCTCAACCTGGCGCCCGTGGTCAGTGTGGCGCCGGAATCCCTTGCCCACGTGGACGTTCTGGTGGTGAACGAGGCCGAAGCCGGGCAGCTCCTCGGACGTACGGTGTCCGGTGACCCGTGGGCTGCCGTCGATGCGTTGTCGGCCATCGGCGGAGCGGCAGTCCTCACCCTCGGCGCCGGCGGCGCGGTCTGGGCCGGCGACGGCCGGGGGCACGCCGCTGCACCCGAGGTCGTGCCGGTCGACACGACCGGCGCCGGCGACGCCTTCGTCGGTGTCCTGGCCGCTGCGCTGGCTCGTGGCCGGACGCTCGGGCAGGCCGTCCACGACGGGGTACGCGCCGCCAGCCGATCCGTCCTCCTGCCGGGAGCAGCGATGTCCTATCCCGCGTTCGACCTCGCATGATCGCCATCGTCACCCTGGTCGTGGCCGACTACGACGACGCGATCGCTTACTACGTCGGCAAAGTCGGCTTCGACCTGGTCGAGGACACGTCGCTCGGCGACGGCAAGCGTTGGGTCGTCGTCGCGCCCGCCGACGGTGGTGCTGCGCTGTTGCTGGCGCAGGCGGACGGAGCGAGACAACGCGAGCGGGTCGGCGACCAGACCGGCGGACGGGTCGCGTTCTTCTTGCGTACCAAGGACTTTGCCACCGACTACCGCAGGATGAGCGACGCCGGCGTGCGGTTCCTGGAGCAACCACGGACCGAACCGTACGGGATCGTCGCCGTCTTCGAGGACGTCTATGGCAACCGGTGGGACCTGCTGCAGCCTGCGCCGTCAGGTGGGCCGGCGGTGGGTCACAGCGAGGACAGCGGCCGTGACGAGCAGGGCGGCCAGGACGAGGAACACGGCACTCTCGACGGTCTGCAGGAGCCAGAAGTGTGACGCCGGCTGATAGCTGATCGTCTCGTGCAGGCTGAGGCCCTGCAGGTGCGGCCGGCAGGCTGCCGCGTCGGCCGCGCTGATTCGTGGCGGGGTGTTCGTGCTGGTTGCGTTGATGGGCTGCAGGTCGGGGCAGTAGCGGGTGAGCAGGTCCATGCTGACCCGGGTGCGGCTGACCAGGCCACCCGAGGGGTCGGTGACAGCGACGTGCTGCACCCAGGCGCCGAGGGGCACGCTCGAGGCGAACGCGTCCTGCGGGTTGCCACCCGGGCTCTGCAGCAGGGTGCTGAGCGGCACCGCCAGGGTCCGCGTGGTGAGCGGGGCGAAGTGCGGCCGGATCCAGTGGACCGGGATCCGCGCGGCCGCGTAGACCAAGAGCGTCACGGCCATGGCGGGGACGGTGCGTCGGATGAGGGCGCTGGTGGCGACTCCGACGCTGAGCGCGAACAGCATGCAGGCGAGCGGGACGATGCCCTGGACGTCGTACCAGGTGCTGTTGTAGCGACCGCCGAAGGCAGCGGTGAGTGGGTCGAGCGCCCACGTGGCGAGCAGGCCGAGGGTCAGCGCGGCGACCGCGACCAGCCCGAAGATCAAGCCGAGCTTGACGGTGATCCAGCGCAGCGGGCCGACCGACTGGGTCCAGGCCAGCCGATGCGTGCCGGCCTCGTACTCGCGGGAGACCAGCGGCGCAGCCCAGAACATCCCGGCCAGCAGCGGGAGGGCGATCAAGGCGCCGGTGAACGGGGGAATCGTGTGGAAGAAGTTGTGGAACTGGCCGAGCGCGTCGGTGCAGTCGGCCCGGGAGCGAAGGCAGGCGGGCACCCCAAGGGTCCGCGAGCGGGTCCGCGCGATCGTTCCGACGACGACCATCGCGGCGCCGATGGCGGCCACGATCACTGCGCCGACGATCGCCTCGGCGCGATGCTGTCGCCAGGTCGTCCAGATCATGGCCGGGCTCCTTCGCGCGTCCCGGCCGGCGCCGCCAACTGCGGTGCCGGGCGTTCGAGGTAGGCCAGCACCAGCTCCTCGAGGTCGACCGGGCTGACCGTGAGAGCCGGGTTGAGCAGCGGGCCCTGGCTGCGTACGAGCAGGGTGTTGTGCCGTTCGTGGCTGGAGGTGCTGAGCACCTCGACGCCGCCGGGCAGGTGGGAGGTGTCCTCGGTCGACCCGGCGACCCAGCGGTGCTCGGCCAGCACCTGGTCGAGCTCGCCGACCAGCCGGATCCGGCCGTCGCGGATCACGACGAGGTGGTCGCAGACCCGGGCGAGCTCGGTGATCAGATGGGACGACAGCACCACGCTGATGCCGGCCTCGCTGGTGCTGATCAGCAGGGCCTTCAGGAACTCACGGCGGGCCAGCGGGTCGAGGGCGGCCAGCGGCTCGTCCAGCAGCAGGACCTGAGGCCGCTTCGCGAGGGCCAGCGCCAAGGCCACCTGTGCCCGCTGCCCGCCGGACAAACGGCCGGCCCGCCGGTCGAGCGGCACTTCGGCTGCGGCGAGCCGTTGCCGGGCCAGCCAGTCGTCCCAGCGCGGGTTCATCGCCCGGCCGAACCGGAGCAGGTCCGCGACGGAGAACTCGCGGTAGAGAGGGCAGTCCTGCGCGACGAAGCCGACCCTGGACAGGAACTCGGGCTTGCTACTGGGCTGCTCGCCGACCACCCGGAGCTCTCCCTCCGATGCCGGCAACAGCCCGACCAGCAGGTTCAGCAGCGTCGTCTTGCCGGCTCCGTTGGGTCCGACCACCGCGGTGATCGACCCGCCGGGGAGCGACAGGGTGCAGTCGCGGAGCGCCCAGAAGTCTCCGTAGCGGCGGCCTGCCTCGACGGCCTCGACCGCCGCGGGTGTCATGCGCTCGCCTCCCTGCTGAGATCGCGCATCGTCGCCCGGACGACGTCCATGATCCCGTCATCGTCGAGCCCGGCCGTACGTGCGGCGGCGATCCAGCGCTCGAGCTTGCGGCCCAGCGCCGTCAGTGCCGCGGGCGTCGACTGGCTGAGGCTCCGTGCGACGAAGGTGCCCTGGCCGGGACGGCCGATGACCAGCCCCTCCAGCTCGAGCTCCCGGTAGGCCTTCTGCACGGTGTTGGGGTTGATCGCCACCGAGGCCGCGACCTCGTGCACCGTCGGCAGCTTGTCCCCCGGCTGCAGCCAGCCCAGTCGCAGCGCCTGTTTGACCTGCTGAACAACCTGCACGTACGGGGCAAGGCCGCTGGTCGTCTCGATCCGGAAGTTGAGCATGGCTGGGACTGTAAGCCTACCTAGGGAGATAGGTAAACACCTTGGCTAGCAAAATAGGTAAACGGAGTGCCTCGGCCGCCGGCTGCTGCCGTCCCCCCTCGAACTCTCGCCCTGCATCTGTTGGACACGGTCCAGTTTCCTGACTGACAGTG
>JAWWOL010000379.1:0-3412 GCA_033851695.1 Frankiales bacterium | reverse complement strand
GTGGTCATGCCCCCTCTTTCGCAAGCGCGTCACCGTACACCACTCACCACGCCCGGAGAAGGTTGCCTGCCCTTGACCTCAACCTCCCTTCAACCTGCAACCTGGTTGGACATCAGCCGAGGGAGGGTGTCATCAGCGCAGTAGTTGTCTTCGACGAGTACGGTCCGCCGTCCGTCCTGCACGTCATCGACGTGACCGTGCCCACGCCCGAGGAGGGGCAGATCCTGGTACGGGTGAAGGCAGCCGGCGTGCAGCCGGTGGACAGCCTGTTCCGCCGGGGTGTCCTTCACGCCTTTGCTCCGGCGAGCTTCCCACAGCGGCTGGGCAACGAGTTTGCCGGCGTGGTCGAGGTCGGCGGCGGTGGGTGGTCGGTGGGGGACGAAGTGCTCGGCTTGGCCGAAAGAGCCTGCTACGCCGAACATGTGGTCGTCGCCGCAGCTGACGTCGTGGCCAAGCCCGACGGCGTGCCGTGGGCGCAGGCAGGGGCACTGTCCGCGTCGGGTCAGACAGCTGCGTCCGCGCTCGAGGACCTCAAGGTCGCCAACGGTGACGTCCTGCTGGTGCACGCCGCAGCCGGCGGGGTCGGGTCGATGGCGGTGCAGCTTGCCCGTCGTCGTGGTGCCACGGTGATCGGTACCGCGTCGCCCGCGAACCACGACTACCTCCGCTCGCTCGGCGCGGTGCCGGTCCCGTACGTCGAGGGCCTGCTGGAGGCCGTTCGCCGGGCGGCTCCGGACGGCGTGACGGCAGCCCTGGACGCGATCGGCACCCGTGAGGCGCTCGAGGTGTCGCTGGTGCTGACCGACCGCATCGGCACGCTGGTGTCCTCGCCGGCCGCGAGCGAGCGGGGCGTGCCGCGGCTGAGACCTCAGCGCTCTGCCGGCCAGCTCGACCTGCTGGTCAGGATGTCGGCTGCCGGCGGCCTCACCGTTGCGATCAGCGGCAGCTATCCGCTGGCCGAGGCTGCGGCTGCCCACCGCCGGCTGGAGGGGGGTCACGTCCGCGGCAAGCTCGTGGTGACGCCGTAGCCCGATTTCGTCCGCGGGCTGGCGAGGCTGCGGCCCCCCAGGAGGGGCCGTGCGCTCAGCGCCCGATTGTCCGCGAAGGCCGGCTGGTGCAGCTGCAGCGGGTGAGTGCCGTGCGTTCCGTCTCCACCGCTTAGGGTGGAGCAATGGAAACCCGCAGCCTCGGCCGGACCCACCGCACCGTCTCCGTCGTCGGCCTCGGTGCCTGGCAGCTCGGCGCCGACTGGGGCAACGTCGAGGAGGACGAGGCGCTGTCGGTGATCAGCGCGGCCGTCGACTCCGGCGTGACGTTCATCGACACTGCCGACGTGTACGGCGACGGGCGCTCGGAGCGGCTGATCGGGCGCTGGCTGCGTGAGCATCCGCACAGCGGGGTGACCGTGGCCACCAAGCTCGGCCGACGGATGCCGCCGGTCCTGGCCAACTTCACCCCGGCCAACCTGGCCGCCTGGGTCGACCGGTCCCGGGACAACCTGGGCGTCGACACGCTCGACCTGGTCCAGCTGCACTGCCCGGAGACGGCGGTCTACTCCGATGACCGGGTGTTCGACGCACTCGACGGACTTGTCGCGGACAAGGCGATAGCCGCTTACGGCGTCTCGGTCGAGACCTGCGCCGAGGCGCTGACCGCGATCGCCCGGCCGGGGGTGGCCTCGGTGCAGATCGTGTTCAACATCCTGCGGCAGAAGCCGCTCGACGAGGTGCTGCCGGCCGCCGTCGAAGCCGGTGTGGCGGTCATCGCGCGGGTCCCGCTGGCGTCAGGGCTGCTGTCCGGCAGGTACGACGAGCAGACCACGTTCGGGGCCGACGACCACCGCAGCTACAACCGGCACGGTGAGGCGTTCGACGTGGGCGAGACCTTCGCCGGGGTCCCGTACGACGTCGGTCTGGCGGCTGTCCGCGAGCTTGCCCACGTTGTCCCCGAGGGTCACCCGATGGCTCAGCTCGCGCTCCGCTGGATCATCGACCAGCCCGGGGTGAGCGTGGTGATCCCCGGCGCCCGCAACACCGGGCAGGCGCAGGGAAATGCCTTGGCAGCAAGCTCTCCGGCTCTGACGGACGACCAGCTGATCGCGATCCGCGAGGTCTATGACCGGCTGGTCCGGCCGCACGTGCACCACCGCTGGTGAGTCTTCGGCAGGGCCCGCCGGTGGGGCGTGGCACGACTCTGGGCCACGCCCCACCGGATTCAGCGGCCGTGCGGATCAGGAGACGGTCAGCTCGCCGAACAGGCCGTGCGCCTCTCCGTCCGGGCCGGCGGTGAACAGGATCGAGTGCACGTCACCGGCGACGCCGTTGCCGGTCATCAGTCCCCAGAGGCCGTCGATCGTGACCGGCTTGCCGTTCCCGTAGAACAATGCGCCGAGGGGCTTGCCCGTACGAGCGTTGTAGCCGTGGATCCGGCCGTTGCCGAAGTTGCCGACCAGCAGGGCTCCCGAGAACTTGCCCCAGCCGCTCGGCGCGATCGCCAGGCCCCACGGCGAGTCGAGGACGCCGTGCTTGACCAGGCGCTTGATCAGCTTTCCGGAGTTGGTGTAGACGTCGACCCAGCCGCGGCCGAGCCGGGCCGCATCATCCTTCTTGGCCGCGTCCTGCTTCGCGTACGTGACGTAGAGCGCGCCGCGGAGCGCCTGGATGTTGAACGGCGCGTAGCCCTTGGGCAGCAGCGTGTCACGGAAGGAGCCGGCCAACTTGACCTTCTTGAACGAGCTGTTGAACACGTCGATCTTGCCGTTGTGGAAGTCGGCGGCGTAGAGGTACTGGTGCTGCTTCAGGGTGGCGATCGCCAGGCCCTTGAAGATGGCCCCCGGCACGTGGACGGCGGTCGTCGCCATGGTCGAGCCGGCCGCCGGAACGGTCGGGCTCCAGCCGGTGATGTAGCCGGCTTCGGAGGCGAAGATGAACTTCGCCGTACCGGACACTCCGCCGGCGCTGACGACGAAGTCGGTCGCTGATGCGTTGAACACCTGCCCGGTCGGCGCGCCCCACGGGATGGTCACCGTGAGCGGGACCTTGGTCGCCGTAGGAGGCGTGGTCGCGCCGCGGTAGAGCGTCGTGTTGTCCGACCCGTTGTTGGACACCCAGACCGGGGTGGGTGTCGCACCGGTGCCGAAGGACATCCCCCAGGGGTTGACCAGGCTCGGGTCGGTGACCGGCGCCACACCGGGCTGATCCGAGACCAGATTGGTCTGGGTGACGGCGACGGGGGCGGCCTGTTGAGTGGCCGCCGCTGACGCCATACCGCCCATCGCCGCCACCACGCCGATGACCAGAGTTGCCGTTGTGCCACCTGCGGTGACGCGCTGCTGCCAAGTGCTGCTCATGTTGTCGCCTCCTCGCGAGACCTGGCGCAAGGTTCCGTCCTCAGTGACGGTCGCCGGTCTAAG
>JAWWOL010000313.1:0-11416 GCA_033851695.1 Frankiales bacterium | reverse complement strand
GTGCACGTATGACAGCAGAGACAGTCCCCGTACGCGGTCCCGGCCGACCTCGGGACCCGCACGTCGAGGCGGCGATCGTCCAGGCCACGCTGGAGCTCATCGACGAGATCGGCTACGGCCGGCTGTCCGTCGAGGCCGTCGCCGCGAGGGCAGGGGTGGGCAAGGCCACGATCTACCGTCGCTGGCCGGGCAAGGCCGAGCTCGTCGTGCACGCCGTCGCCACGGTCACCGAGACCCACACCCCCGAGGGGTCGACCGGGACGCTGCGCGAGGACCTGGTCGCCGCCCTCGAGCAGATGCGCAGGCACGGGACCACGATGGCCGGCCGGCTGGTCACCCGGCTCGTCGGCGAGAGCCCCGAGCTGATCGCCTGCTACCGCCAGCAGGTCATCGAGCCGCGGCGGGCCCGGCTGCTGGGCCGGCTGCAGCGCGGCGTCGAGGACGGGGAGCTGCGCCCCGACCTGCAGCTCGAGGTCGTGGTCGACACCCTGGTCGGCCCGGTGATGTACGGGGTGCTCGTCGGCGGTGCCGCCCGCGCGTTCGGCAGTGCCCATGTCGCCTATGTCGAGGAGCTCGTGGACCTCGTCCTGCGAGGCGCCGTCGCTCCGAGCCGCCAAGAGTTCGATCTCCGGTCGGCGCGTACGGCTTACACCGAATTGTCCACTCACTAGGCCGAACGGACCAATGCGGGGGGAGCCGGACGGCTGACAACAGCACAGAACTACGGCAGGATGACGCGCAGTGACCCGTCCCCGCGGGTTGCGGAGCGCCCCACAGCGTCTCCCGGCCCGAGCGACATGGGAACGACCGTTGGGTGTCACCAGGCTGCCGCGGGTCGAACGCCCCACCCAGGACCTGCGCGTCCGGCGCGTCCTGGTGCTGCCGCTCACGGCTGCGATCGGCGTGGCGGTCGCCCTTCCGACGCTGCTGCCGGCCGCGGCCCAGGCCGAGGGCTCGGGGATCGGCTCGGCAACAGTGCTGCTGCGCACCGCCGGCAGCGCAGAGGCACTCGCCCAGGCCGGGAACCTTCCCCGGTCGGCCCGGCTGGCCCGGCTGCGCGGCACCATGCCGTCGGCGGCGACCCAGGCCGACGTGCTGGCGACCGTACGCGACCTGGGTCTCACCGTCGACGACGCGACTCCCTGGTCCCTGGTGGTGCACGGCTCCGCGAGCAGCCTGCACCGGCTGGCCAGGCTGTCCGGTGTGTCGTCGGTACTCCTCGCCGGAGGACCCGAGCCGAGCGCCGCCGCCGCGCCGGTCCAACTGCGCGGCTCCCAACTGCGGACGGCCTACCAGGCCTCGAGCGCCCAGCCGCCCACGTCGGCGGTCACTCCGATCATCGCGACGATCCAGTTCAGTGGCTGGGACTCCGCAGAGCTGGCCGGCTACGTGAGCAGCGCCAACGCGCTCAGGAACGCGCCAGCCCTGCCTGCGCCGACGGCGAGCACCTACACCGCCATCCGCGTGGGCACCGCCTCCAGCACCGCCCTCGCCGAGCCGGGCTCCAGCGAGGTCGCCCTCGACCAGGAGAGCATCTACGACACCGCCCCGTACGCGCTGCAGCGCGCCTACTTCGCCGACGGGAGCACGGCCGGCTTCGTCGCCGCCCTCAACCGGGTCGCGGCGGACGCGCAGAACCTTCCCGGGCTGGTGGCGCTGTCCATCTCGTGGACGTGGTGCACCTCCCTCCTCGGGGGGCCTGAGCTGCAGGCCATGCACGATGCGCTGGCCAACGTCGTCGCCGCGGGCGTCTCGGTGTTCACGGCCTCCGGCGACGACGGCGCCTACTGCCAGGCGGGGGGTCGCCATGACGTCAGCTATCCGGCGGCTGACCCGCTCGCCATCGCGGTCGGCGGCACCAGCCTGACGCTCTCCCCGACGAGCGAGACCGGCTGGGGCGCCCCCGATCCGTCCCGGGCGTCGGGCTTCTACGGCTCGGGTGGCGGCGCGTCGCCGATCCAGGCCGCCTCCTGGCAGACGGCGGTGACCGGCGCCGGCAACCGCGAGGTGCCGGACATCTCCTCCGACGCCGACATGGACACCGGCTTTCTCTCGTGGCACCAGCGCGACGCCAGCGGTGTCGGCTGGCAGCTGAGCGGTGGCACCAGTCTCGCGTCGCCGGTCTCGGCTGCGCTGTACGTGGCCGAGCTCGGCGCCCGGGGAGCGACCAACGGGGGGCTCGGGGACCTGCACTCGGTCCTCTACTCCGCCCCGGCGGCCGACTTCCGCGACATCGTCAGCGGCAGCAATGGCTTCTACACGGCCAAGGCCGGCTACGACATGGTGACCGGTCTCGGCGCACCGCTGTGGAGCAAGGTCGTCGACCGGCTGCTGACCCAGCCGGTGATCTCCGTGCCGCCGACGCTGGACACCCGCGTCGTACCCGTCACCGTCTCGGCTCCGGCCGGCCAGACCTTCGTGGCCTGGACCACCGGCTACGGCAACCCGCCCTCGGCGTGCGGCAGCTCGGCCGGGCAGCCGCTGGCCCCGGCGTCGGTGACCGTCCCGGCCGACGGCTCCTACCGGATCTGGGCCGAGGGTTACGTCGGTGACCGGCACTGCTTCATCGTCTCGACCACGACGGTGGTCACGACGGTCACACCGACGCCGCCCACCACTCCTCCCGCCAGCACCCCTCCCGCGACGACCCCGCCGGTGGTCGTCGGCCAGCCGGTGATCACGCCGACGACCCCGGCAGCTCCGGACCCGGACGTCACGCCTCCGACGGTGGTCCTGTCGGCACGGCAGACTTCCCTTGGTACGGCGGCAGTCTCGTACAGCTGGCGAGTCTCCGACGGCTCCGGCTCCGGCGTCGACACGGTGGCAGCGACGGTGTTCCGGGACAACAAGCCGGTCTGGACGGGACAGGTCAAGCCGTCGGCCTCCCTGACGCTGTCCGGCCGGGCCGGTCACTCGTACCGGCTGGCCATCCTCGCCGTCGACGTCGCGGGCAACACGGCAGGGTTTGCGAGCAACACGGTGCGGCTGCCCTACGATGACCGCAGCTTCACGGTCAGCAAGGGCTGGTCCCGTGCGTCCTCGCGCGCCGCCTTCGACGGCAGCTATGTGACGTCCGCGAGGTCGGGTGCCTCCGCCTCGATCACGGCCGCCGGCAAGACCTACTCCCTGCTCACCAGGACCGGACCTGGTGAGGGCATCGTCGGGGTCTACGTCGACGGCAGGCACGTACGCGATCTGACCCTCTACAGCAAGACCAGCCGATCGCACGTCGTGGTCGTCCTGGCTCGGTTCGGCACCGTGAAGTCGCACCGGATCACCCTGCTGGTCAAGGGGAAGCGGCCGGCCCATGGCAAGGGTGTGACCGTCGCGGTGGACGGACTGCTCGCGCTCTGACCTGGATGGCCCCTCGACCTGCCGGGTCAAAGTCAGCAGACTACTCGGATGGAGCAACCGGGGGACCAGCATCCGCGCAGCCGTACGCCTTGGATCGTGGCCGCGGTGGTGGCCCTGGTGTGCGCGATCCCGGCCGGCGCTGGTTTGCTTGCGCAGCAAGGACATCCGTCCGCGCTCGGGGCGCCTCTCGCGGCTCCGGAGCCCACGCAGATCGTGGGTCACCATTGGCTCTCGAACGGTGCGTCGCTGGATCCCGCGACCTGTGTGTCACCGTCCTCCGGCGACCTTCAGGTTGACAAGCTCGTGAGCGGCATCTGTGCTCAGCAGGCCCGGGGAGTGGCGGCCGTTACTCCCGCGCCGCGGGAGAGCGAGCCGGCGGCGCCGTCGTACGGGCCTGAGCCGACGCTTGCTCCGGCCAAGGATCCGGTGGTGGCCAAGCTGACCGCGTGGGGGGACTATGACGCCGAATGCGTGCTGCTGATCCACGGCCTGACGCCTGGGGAGGCGGTGCGGCGGATGGGTGGCGATCCGGCCAAGCACATCGCCGCCGACACGGACGTGGGCATCAGCCATGCGGTCACCGCCGTCGGTCAGATCTCCGGTGTGACGGTGCTTGCTGAGGACAACGGCTTCAGCTGCGCAGACCCCGGCGTGCTGCGCCGGCTGACCCGCGCCGGGGTCATGGCGACAACGGTCTACTGGAGCGTCGAGATGGACACGATGCTGTCGTACGCGGTCAACGGGACCGTTCTCACCACCTGGGACCCGGTGATCCAGGAGGCCGGCGGGACCCAACCCCACGGCCTGGACACGCTGAAGGCGCAGGTGGCGCCGGACGTCGACAACGCTCACGACATCCCGGCGATGCTGGCGGTTGCCGCCCGTCTCACCGGCGCCGTGGTCAGCTACGGCTGGAAACCGGGCTACTGGGTCCTGATCCCGAACCTGTAGTCCTCCTGGCCGGGCAGCCCGACACGGTCTACCTGATCCGGGCTCGGAGCTCAGGCCGTCTGCTCAGGCCGGATGTGGTCCGGCTCGCCCACGTGGGGCGCCGCGATCTCGCGCCAGCGGGAGGTGATCGGCAGCCGGCGGTCCCGGCCGAAGGCCTTCAACGTCGTCTTGGGCCCCGGGGGGTACTGCCGGCGCTTGTACTCCGCCGCGTCGACCATCCGGATCACCCGCTCGACCAGCAGCGGGTCGTGCCCGGCCGCGATGAGCTCGTCGTGGCCGAGATCCCGCTCGATGTAGTCGTCGAGCAGCGCGTCGAGGATCTCGTAGGACGGCAGGCTGTCGGTGTCGAGCTGGCCGGGGGAGAGCTCGGCTGAGGGCGGCTTGCTGATGCTGTTCTCCGGGATCGGCGGGGTCTCACCGCGGCGCAGTGCCTCGGCGTTCCGCCACCGGCACAGCTCCCAGACCAGCGTCTTGAAGACGTCCTTGATCGGCGCGAAACCGCCGGCCGAGTCGCCGTACAGCGTCGAGTAGCCGGTCGCCAGCTCGCTCTTGTTGCCGGTGGTCAGCACGAGGTGACCGTGCTCGTTGGACAGTGCCATCAACGTGGTGCCGCGAACCCGGGCCTGCAGGTTTTCCGCGGCCAGGCCGTGCAACCCCCCGGACTCCTCGAGGGCACCGTGGTAGGCAGCCACCATCGGTTCGATCGGCAGCACGGTGTACGAGATCCCTTGGCGTTGCGCAAGTTCCCGCGCGTCGTCCACGGAGTGGTCGCTGGACCAGCGGCTCGGGAGACCGAGCGCGAAGACCCGCTCCGGGCCGAGTGCGTCGACCGCGATGGTCGCCACCAGCGCCGAGTCGACGCCGCCGGACAGGCCGAGAATGACCGTACGGAAGCCGTTCTTCGTCACGTAGTCCCGGGTCCCGGTGACCAGCGCCGCATAGACCTCCGCGGGCAGGTTCATCGGGTCGAGGACGGGGGCCCGCGCCGGCGGGTAGGAGGCGACCGGTGCCGCCGAGAGCTCGACGCGCGCGATCGTCATCGCGGTGCCGTCGAGCACGTCGACCGGTCCCTGAACCGTCGCTGACCCGGTCGGCAGGTCGAGGTCGACCGTCAGCAATGTCTGCTCGAACTGCGACGTCCGGGCGACCACGGTGCCCTCGGCGGTCACCGCGAGCGAGCCACCGTCGAAGACCAGCTCGTCCTGGCCGCCGACCTGGTTGACATAGACCAGCGCGGCCCCGGCCTCACGCGCCCGACGCCCGGCCAGCTCGGAGCGATAGCCCACTTTGCCTTGCTCATAAGGAGAAGCGTTGATGCAGACGACGAGCCCGGCCTGCGCGGCGGCGACCGCGGCGATCGGGCCGCCGTCCTGCCACAGGTCCTCGCAGATCACGATCGCGATGTCGACCCCGTGCAGCCGTACGACCGGCAGGGTGCTGCCTGGTACGAAATAGCGGGCCTCGTCGAAGACGCCGTAGTTGGGCAGGTGGTGCTTGGCGTAGCGGACGACCACCCGCCCCCCGTACAGGAGGGCTGCGGCGTTCTGCGGCTCCCGGGCCGGGCGGCCGAGCCGGGGTACGGCGTTCGCCGCGCGGTCGAGATAGCCGACCACCACGGCGATCTCGCCCAGCCCGTCTGCGGCCAGATCGCCCGCAAGCCGCTCGAGGGCGTCGCGGGAGGCCTCGACGAACGACCCGCGCAGCACCAGGTCCTCGGCCGGGTAGCCGGTGAGCGTCATCTCGGGGAAGGCGACCACGTGTGCCCCCTCGGCGGCAGCCTGCTTGGTCCACTCGCGGACGATCGACGCGTTGCCGGTCAGGTCCCCGACGGTGGTGTCGACCTGCGCCAGTGCGACCCGCAGCTGTGCCACGACCTGCCTCCTCCAGATGCCGGTTGGAGCACCTGTCAGCGTAGTCCGCGCCGGATCTCCGGGATTTCGGGTCGGTCCAAATGGGCGCACGTGGCACGGCTCGGCATTAGGCCATCCGGTGACGGTGCGTAGCGAAGTGCAGGCCCAAACGGGTGACGCACGCGTCAGAGCGTGAACATCGGTTGCTCTCCGTGGTCGACGGCCCTATCCTGGGCCGAGCCGAGACACACCGGTGGCGGGGGCTACGGAGATGTTCTCGGCAACTGCCCAGCCGGACTTGAGCAGTTGTTGCACTCCCTTTTCGCGGCGATCCGCGAGAGCCGGAGTGCCGCCCGCACGTCAGCAGCCCGCGAGACCACGGAGCGTCATGAACCTGTACCAGCGCCTCACCGCCCGCCGCATCACCACGCCGATTGCGGTGGTGGCGGTGGTCACCGCGATGCTGCCCGTGCTCGCTGCAGCGCCGGCCCGAGCCGACAACCCCAGCCTGCACGTGAACTTCCAGCCGGCGGGGGCCGTCCCGGCGGGCTACACCGCCGACACCGGCGTCGCGTACAACGGCACCAGCGGCTGGCAGGACACGAGCGGCAACCCGATCTCGATGACCGGCAACACCCGCATCCGCAACTCGTCCGCCTCGCCGGACGCGCGCTACGACACCTTCCTGATCATGCAGCTGCTGCCGACCAGCAGCGGCAACCCGACGCCCGGCCGCTACGTCGCCGCCCTGCCGAACGGCTCGTACGACGTGACCGTCGGCGTCGGTGACGTTGCCGCCACGAACTCGGTCGACGAGATCACCGCGCAGCCCGGCACGGCAGACGCCACCACGATCATCGACCACTACGTGCCGACCGCGGCCAGCCCGTTCGCCACGGCCACCAAGCGGGTCACCGTGTCCAACGGCCAGCTGATCCTCGACGCCACCGGGGGCAGCCAGACCAAGATCGACTTCCTGGACGCGGTCCCGGCCGCCGCCGACACCACCGCTCCGGTCACCCACCTGACGCTCTCCGGTGCCCAGACCGGCGGGACCGGCTCGACCTACGTCGGTGCGGTCACCGTCACGGCCAGCGCGACGGACAACGTGGGGGTCACGGCGACGAGCTACACGATCGACGGCGGTGCCTCCACCCCGTACACCGCGCCGTTCAAGGTGTCTTCGGTCGGGGCCCACACGGTCGTCGTCACGGCGACCGACGCCGCCGGCAACCCCGGCCCGGCGACCGCGACCTTCACGATCGCCAGCCTGCTGCCGACCAGCGTCCACACCAACTTCCAGCCGGCCGGCACCGTCCCGGCCGGCTACACCGCTGACACCGGCAAGCCGTTCAACGGCACCACCGGGTGGACCGACGTCAACGGCAACCCGCTGGACATGACCGCCAACACCCGGATCCGCAACTCGGCCAACTCTCCGGACGCCCGCTACGACACCCTGCTGATCATGCAGGGGCAGAGCGGCCAGCTCACCCCCGGTCGCTGGACCACCCCGCTGAACAACGGCAGCTACGACGTGACGGTTGGTGTGGGCGACGCCACCGCGACCAACTCGGTGTACGAGGTCATCGCCGAGCCCGGGACCCCTGACGCCACCACGATCATCGACCACGTCGTCCCGACGGCGGCCAAGCTGTTCACGACGATGACCAAGCGGGTCACGGTCTCGGGCGGCACCCTGGTGCTCGACGCTACCGGTGGCACCCAGACGAAGATCGACTTCGTCGACGCGGTGCCCGCCGCTGCCGACACGACGGCACCGGCCGTCACCACCTCGCTCGCCGGCACGCTCTCCGCTGGTGCCGGCAGCCCGTACGTCGGTGCCGTCACGATCAGCACGAGTGCGACCGACAACGTGGGCGTCACGAGCATCAGCTACACCCTCGACGGTGGCGCCGCGACCCCGTACACCGTGCCGTTCAAGGTCTCCACGGTCGCTGACCACACGGTCGTCGTCAGCGCGAGCGACGCGGCGGGCAACGTCGGCACGGCCACCTCGACCTTCACCGTCGGCAGCCTGCTGCCGACGAGCGTGCACACGAACTTCCAGCCGGCCGGCCCGGTACCGGCCGGCTACAGCGCGGACACCGGCAAGGCCTTCGACGGCACGACCGGCTGGACCGACGTCAACGGCAACCCGCTGGACATGACCGCCAACACCCGGATCCGCAACGCGGCCAGCTCGCCCGACGCCCGCTACGACACGTTCGTCATCATGCAGGCGATGAGCGGCCAGCTCACTCCCGGCCGCTGGACCACCGCGCTGAACAACGGCAGCTACGACGTGACCGTCGGCGTCGGTGACGCCACGGCGATCAACTCGGTCTACGAGGTCACCGCCGAGCCGGGAACGGCCAACGCCACCACGATCATCGACCACTACACGCCGACAGCTGCGGCGCCGTGGACCACGGTGACCAAGCGGGTCACCGTGAGCAACGGCACCCTGGTGCTCGACGCGACCGGCGGCACGCAGACCAAGATCGACTTCGTGACCGCGGTGCCCTCCGCAGCTGACACGCTCGCCCCGGTCGCGTCCGTCTCGCTGGCCGGCTCGCTCTCCGCCGGTGCCGGCAGCGCGTACGTCGGTGCCGTCACCGTCAGCGCGAGTGCGACCGACAACGTGGGCGTCACGGGCATCAGCTACACCGTCGACGGTGGCGCCGCGACGCCGTACACCGTGCCGTTCAAGGTCGCCACGGTCGGCAGCCACACCGTGGTCCTCACCGCGGTCGACGCGGCCGGCAACGCCGGGACGACGAGCACGACCTTCAGCCTTGCCAGCCTGTCGCCGATCAGCCTGCACGTGAACTTCGCGGCCCAGACCAGCGCGACCCCGGCCGGCTACACCAACGACTACGGCCAGGCCTGGACCGACGCTGCCGGCCAGGGCTGGGAGTCCGCCTCCGACGGGACGCCCACCTCGCTGGTCGGCAACGGCCGCGAGCGCAACCTCGCCGCTTCGCCGGACAAGCGCTACGACACGATGATCCAGATGCAGCAGACCGCCTCGTCCTCCGGCGGCACGCAGACCCCGGGCCAGTGGGAGCACGCACTGACCAACGGCGACTACCTGGTCACGGTGGCCGTCGGTGACGCCTCGGCGATCAACTCGGTCGACCGGATCACCGTCGAGCCGGGCACGCCCAACGCCGCCGTGCTGATCAACAACTTCGTCCCGACGGCCGGGAGCTACTTCGCCACCGTCACCCAGCGGGTCACCGTCTCGGACGGCAAGCTGACGCTCAACGCCACCGGCGGTTCCAACACCAAGATCGACTTCATCGACGCGGTGCCCGCGGCGCCGGACACGACCGCGCCGACAGCGGCGGTCTCCCTCGCCGGCTACGTCGTCTCGCCCGGTGTCTACGGTGGCAACGTGGTGGCGACCGTGACCGCGGCCGACGAGGCTGGCGGTTCCGGGGTCACCTCGGTCACCTACTCCCTCGACGGTGCCGTGACCAAGGCGTACACCGCGCCGGTCAAGGTGACCGCTCTCGGCAGCCACACGATGACCGTCACCGCGTCCGACAAGTCGGGCAACGTCTCGATCACCACCTCGACCTGGACCCAGCAGGTCGCCAACCTGCCGCAGCTCGTCGTCACCTCGGTGGACAGCGTGACCCTGCACCAGGCCGCCCCCCGGCTGGTCTTCTCCGCGGTCAACGGCTTCGACCAGGCTCCGGTGCGCTACTTCACCTTCAGCAACACCGGCACCCAGCCGCTCACCGTCAGCGGCCTGCACTTCGCCGGCACCAACGCCTCGAGCTATGAGCTGGCCGACGGTCAGGCCGCCTCGCTGACCATCCCGGCCGGAGGCTCCTCGCAGGTCGGGGTGCGCTTCCACCCGACAGTTCCGACCAACTGCCCGACCTCCGCCGCGCTCTACAGCATCGGCAACATCAACCAGGACGCCACGCTGGTCTACACGACCAACGACCCGCTGAACCCGACCGGCTCGAACGCCGTCTCCGGTGTCAACAGCTGCTACGACGGTGGTGACGCGGAGCCGGTGCTCGACCAGATCATCCAGGGCCTGGGTTACAGCACCATCGTCGACTCGCCAGGTACGGACCGGCGGTTCATCCCGCAGGCCCGCTACCTGCCGAGCACGGACGAGATCCAGTCGCCGTACTTCGTCGCCGCTGACGCCACCAAGCCGGTGCAGGTGACCGCACTCGGCCACTACAGCGGCCCGAGCGGCGCCCCGAACGAGCCCGTGGGCTGGTACAACCAGGGCGCGGCGATGTCGTCGAGCTCGACCTGCAACACCTCCTGCAAGCAGCTGTTCATCTTCCCGAGGGACCCGTCCTCGACGAACCTCGGTGAGTCCGAGAAGCTGCTGCCGATCCCGACCGGCTCGGTCAACGGCGTCACGACGTTCAACCCGACCGGTGTGTTCGGCCTGTACGGCGGCCTGGGCGGCGACTCGAGCTTCACCGACGACGGCCTCAACTGGGGCAACGTCACGCCGCGGATCTACGAGCACAACATCCGGGTGTTCCTGGCCTACGACGTCAACCGGGTGCTGATCCCGAACACCTACATCCTGGCCGACGACCCGGGCCGCAGCCCGGGGGGCAAGAACAACGACTACCAGGACGTCGTGTTCCTCGTCAGCAACGCCGCTCCGGCGGTGGCGCAGGGACCGCTGATCGGTGCCGCGACGACGACTGACCTGACCAAGGGCGGCACCGTCGGTGCCGGTTGCGCTGTCAGTGGCTTCGACGGAGTGCTGGCGAACACCGGTGGTACGCAGTGCAACCCGGCGAACATCGCCTTCACCGGCGCCGGCCTCTCGCTGACCTCCACCGCCGGCCAGCTCACCGCCAACACCCAGCAGAACGCGCTCTACAAGTCCTTCGACGCCACCCGCGGCCAGTTCACGGTGGACGCCAAGGTCGTCGGCCCGATCACGACGCTGACCTCCGGGACCCAGCAGATCGGCGCCTGGTTCGGGCCCGACCAGAACAACTGGGTGAAGGTGCAGGCCGACCACACCGGAACAGGTGAGAACATCACGATGACCTACCGGGAGAAGGGCACGTCCAGCACCGTGGCCACCGTGGCCGTACCGGGGCTGGCCACGGCAAGCTCGGTCGACCTGGTGATCGTCGGCAACACCTCGGTGCCCGACCCCGCCACCGGGTCTGCGCACAACTTCCCGCTCGACGAGGTGACGGTGTTCTACCGCCTCAACGGTGGCCCGCTGGTCCAGGTCGGCACGATCAAGTATCCGG
>JAWWOL010000311.1:0-5798 GCA_033851695.1 Frankiales bacterium | reverse complement strand
CTGAAGGTCCCCGTGCGGTGCCAAATGCCGGGGCGGCGTAGTTTCGATGACAACGACTCGCCCGGAGGCCTCCCATGCCAGCTGTCACCGTCGAGGACATCACCGTCCTGCCCCGCATCCCGGTGCCCGACCCGGCCGCCAGCACCCAGCGCCCCGTACGCTCGGTCACCACGTCGCCGCGCGGTTTCGAAGGGGAGGGCTTCCCCGTACGGCGGGCCTTCGCCGGCGTCGACCTCCGCGACCTCGACCCGTTCATCCACCTGGACCAGATGGGCGAGGTGGACTACGGACCGGGCGAGCCCAAGGGCACGCCGTGGCACCCGCACCGCGGCTTCGAGACGGTCACGTACATGATCGACGGCGTCCTCATCCACAACGACTCCAACGGCGGCGGCGGCACCATCTCCGACGGTGCGACGCAGTGGATGACCGCGGGGCAGGGCATCCTGCACATCGAGACCCCGCCGGAGCACCTGGTCGCGAGCGGCGGTCTCTTCCACGGACTGCAGCTGTGGGTCAACCTGCCCAAGGCGCAGAAGTGGGTGCCCCCGCGCTACCAGGACCTGCACGCCGGCGACACCGCCCTGGTTGCCTCGGACGACGGCGGGGTGCTGGTGCGGGTCATCGCCGGTGACGTCGGCGGCACGCAGGGACCCGGCTCGACCTACACCCCGATCGTGATGGTCCACGCGACGATCTCCCCCGGCGCCCGGCTGGTGCTGCCGTGGCGGCCGGACTTCAACGCCCTCGCCTACGTGCTCGCAGGTGCGGGGTCGGTGGGGGTCGAGGCCCGACCGCTGCAGGCCGGCCAGCTGGCCGTCTTCGGCGCAGGCGACGCGATCACGCTGGCCGCCGATGCGCAGCAGGACAGCCGGCACCCGGAGATGGAGGTGCTGCTGTTGGGCGGGCAGCCGATCCGCGAGCCGATCGCGTTCATGGGGCCGTTCGTGATGAACACCAAGGCCGAGATCGCGCAGGCGTTCGAGGACTTCCAGGCCGGCAAGCTCGGCTCGGTGCCGGCCGTCCACAATGCCCCGACGGACCTGCTGGTCAGCGAGACCGACTCAGCCCTGGACTGAGCCTCGCGGGCCGAACACCCGCCGGGGAGCGGACTGCTGGTGCGCAGACTCTGCGTTGCCCGCTGGTGGCGGGCAACGCAGAGTCTCTCGGGGGGTGGTCGACCCTCCGTCAGGCGTCGCGGGACTTCACGATCAGGTCGCCGATCAGGGCCAGCGCCGCGACCTGGAAGCCGATGATGATCGCCAGCACGGTCGAGCCGGTGACCCGGCCGCTGTGGATGCTGAGGTCGACGATCAGCTTGACGAAGCCGAGAGCCATGATCCACAGCGCCAGCGGCATGAGGACCTTGATCGGGTTGAAATACATCACCATCCGCAGCACCTGCAGGATGTAGCGGTAGGCGTCCTTGGTGAAGTGGAACTTCGAGACGCCGGCCCGCTTCTCGTACTGGATGGGGACGTACTGCACGTCGTGGTTGTTGGACAGGAACGACACGGTGAGCGTGGTGACGCAGGAGAAGCCGGGCGGCAGCAGCCGCAGGTAGGGCAGCGACACCGAGCGGCGGAACGCCCGCAGGCCTGAGTTGAGGTCGGGGATGTGGGTCGCCGTCAGGTAGGACGCGATCTTGCGGATGACCCACTTGGCCGGGACCCGGAGGAACTTGTAGGTGCCCTCCTCGGACGTGCGCGCGCCGACGACCTGGTCGATCGACTCGTCGTTCTCGAGCAGCGCGACGAACTCGGGGATCCGCTCGTTGGGGTAGGTCATGTCGGCGTCGGTCCACACCACGAACTCGCCGCGCGCGTTCTGGGTGCCGATGCGGCGGATGGTGCCCGAGCCGCCGTTGCGGTGCCGCGGCAGGTAACGCATCCGGGGGAACCGGGGCGCGAGCTTGGCCAGCAGGTCGCGGGTGCCGTCGCTGGACATGTCGTCGTAGACGTCCAGGTCGTAGACGTAGCCGCTCGCGTCCATCGCCTTGGTGATCCGGACGATCTCGGCCTCGACGTGGCCCACCTCGTTGTAGCAGGGCAGCACGACGGTGACCTGGACGCCGTGCGGTTCGGCGGCCTCGACGAGGAGTCCCTGCCCCGGAGCGATCTCGACGTGGGCGGCACTGGTCATGGCGGAGAGCTCCCGGGGCAGGCGAGTCGGAACGGCGGGAATCGGCTCGGGCAGAATACCCCGTACGGCCGCCCGATCGGCATTCGTGCTGGTCAGACGGGTCGGGTGGTTCCGATCCCCGAGCGGACCCCGCGTGACTCGGCGTACCAGCTGACCGTCCGGGTCAGCGTGAACGCGGAGCTCCAGCGGCCGGCGGCGTTGGTCCGCAGGGCGCGGCCGAGTGTCCAGCGGCCGGCGGCCTTGAACCAGACGTGCACGATCTGCCCTGGTACGGCGAACCCGTGGATGGTGACCCTGCTGCCGCGCTTGGCAGACGGTACGGCGGCGATGGCCGGCCGGATCGTGGTCACGCCGGCCTTGGACCGGCCGGAGATCGACGTGACGTACCACCGGTAGTCCTCGTCGGCGACGAACGGCATGGACCAGCTGCCGTCGGCCTTGGCGACCGCGTTGGCCTCGCCGCGGTAGCCGGTCGAGCCGCGCCGGTGCAGCCACAGCGTGACCGTGTCGCCCGGCGTCGCCAGCCCGGTGATGTGCACCGTCGCGTCGTAGGTCGTGCTGGCCGGGCCGCTGACCAGGGGCGGGCTGGCGACCAGGGTGGCGCCGCCGGCCGAGCGCCAGCCGCGTGACGTGGCGTACCAGCGGCGGCTCGCGTCGACGATGAACGACCAGGACCAGGAGCCGTCCGTACGGGCGGTCACGACGGCGGCCTTCGCGAACGTATTGCTGCCGATCGGTGCCCGCCAGATCTCCACCGGCGCGCCCGGCAACGCGGTGCCGGCGAGGCTGGCGGTCGCTCCCTTGTCGACCTTGGCCGGGCCGTGAGCGCTGACCCCGACCTGGGTCAGCCCCACCTCCGACTTGCCACCGGGAGTTGTTGCGTACCAACGGAAGTCGTCATCACCGCGGTAGGCCCACGTGAAGGTCCCGGCCGGGCCGGCGACCACCGAGGCGGCCAGCGTGTAGGAGGCGTGGCCGCGCTGCCGTCGCCAGATCTGCACCTGCTGGCCCGCAGGTGCCGTCCCCTTCAGCGTCACCGGTGCATGCAGGGTCACGTGGTCGGGACCGGTCAGCGTCGGCGGGGCGGTGATCGACGTCGCGCCGACCGGGGACTGCAGGCCGTTGGCGACGGCGTACCAGGAGTAGCCGGCGTCCGCGACGAACGTGGTCGTCCAGCCGCCGTCGGTGCCCGCGACGACGGTTGCGCTCAGGAACGCCGCGGCCGGCGGCCGCTGCCGGAAGACCTGGACGGTGGAGCCGGGAGGCGCGGTCCCGGTGAGGGTGACGACGCTGCCGGGCACGGCAACGGCTGGTCCGGTGACGCTGGGACCGATCACGGTGGTCACGACAGCGCTGAGGTTGCTGCCCACCTGGGCGTAGGTCTGGTGGGCGGACGTCCCCGGATAGCTCCAGGAGAACCCGCCGCCCGAGCCGGCCACCACCGTCGCGACGGGCACGAACCCGGTCGACCCCTGCGGCGCCTGCAGCATCGTCACCGTGGCGCCGGGATAGGTCGAGCCGGTCAGCACGACCGGGGCCCCGTACCCCACCTGCGCCGGCCCGGCCAGCTCGACGGGGGCGCGGAGCACGACCGGCACGGCGTACGGGACGGCGCTGCCGGTCGCGCCTTGGCTGGTGAGCCGCAGCGTGTACGGGCCCGCAGCGGCTGGAGTGCCGGCGTCGGTCGTCCCGCCCCACGCCGCGGTGATCTGCCGTCCCTGCCCGACCGTGCCGGTGATGGTCCGGACGACGTTGCCGGCCGCCCCCGTGGCGGTCAGCGTCCAGCTCTGGCGGGAGACCGCACCGGCGGTGACCGTGAACGCTCCCCCGTCGCCAAGGCGGTGGACCGTGGTGGAGACGGACGGCGAGACCAGGCCGGCGCCCATCGCGGCGACCGTCGCCGTGCGTACGGCCGGCAGGGTCGCCTCGCCCGCGTTGCCGGGACACGCGGTGTGCCCGACATCGGCATCGCGGTGGCCGGAGATCACGTTGAGACTCACGCTCGAGCCGACGGGGCACTCCTGCGACCCGCAGAACCGGTAGTTCCCGCCGGCGTAGGTCAGCGTGGCCTTGCCGAGCGGGTTGCGGTAGTAGCGGCCGAGCTTCCAGGCCATCAGCCGGGAGATCGCCTGCTGGATCGAGGAGTTCGGCGTCAGCGAGCTGAAGTCGCCGATCATGCTGACCCCGAACGAGTCGCGGTTGAAGCCGCCGGTGTGCGCCCCGATGACGGCCTTGTCGATGCCGCCGTACCGACCCTCCCAGATCCGGCCGAAGCGGTCGACGAGGAAGTTGTAGCCGATGTCGCACCAGCCGTTGCCCTGGACGTGGAAGGCGTAGAAGCTGCGGATCATCGCCGGGACCTGTGCCGCGGAGTAGTTGTTCGACGAGACCGTGTGGTGGACGAAGCCGATCTTGATGGTCGAGGAGTAGGTGGGGCCGCCGGGGCACTGCTTGAGCCGGATCGACTCGTCGGCGCCCCACTGCGCCCTGGTGTAGATCTGCGGCATCCCGGTCGCCGCCTCGGCGCTGGAGCCGCCGAGGGTGGTGGCGCCGACGGTCGCGTCGGCGGGACTCGTACCGGGGTCGACCAGCTCAAGCTTGAGGTTGGCCGGCGCGCTGCCGCCGACGACCCTGGTCTGTACGCCGTCCGATGGCCCGGCCCAGACCACCTCGGACGCGACCCGTCTGCCGGCCGACCTGGCGTCGGCGCTGCCGGGGTCAGGGCCGACGTCGGCAGCCGCGAGCGAGGTCCACTCCGACCAGGTCTGCGAGTCCGCGGCCCTGACGCGGACCTGGACGGTGCCGGAGGCACCGCCGTCCCAGCTGCCGCCGAACGCGGAGAACGCCGGCGTCCTGCTCTCGGCCGACAGTCCTCGGGCGACGGTGTCGTTGACGGCCATCGTGATCACGTGCGGAGCGACCGGGTGAGGAGTCGACGCTGGGGCGCTGAGCACCGGCACGACCACGGCAGCCGGGACCAACGCGACGCTGAGCAGGGCGGAGAGCGGACGTCGCACGAGCAGGCACTCCCGGGGTTTTTCAGCAGCCTCAGCAGCCACCTTCAACGACAGCGTGCCTCAGATTCGTCGTCCCTGTCGTCACTCTTGACCCAGCTGTTCATGATTTCTTAGCGCTTTCCTAGTAACGGAACGGGTGCTTGGGCGGCTTGAACCAGGGGTCGAAGTAGGTCGCAAAGCGCTGCCTGGCCTCGGCAATGCGGCCGGCCGGATCGGCGAGCAGCCGGCTGATGCCGTGGCCGAAGCTGAGGGCGTCGAGCTCGAGGCCGGCCAGCCGCTCGAGGGAGTCCCGCCAGACGGACTCGTCCGAGCCGATCGCCGCCGAGAAGCCGCCCCACAGCGTGTCGCCGGCCAGGAGCACCCGCAGCCCGCCGACGTGAGCCACGACGCTCACCGAGCCGGGGGTGTGGCCCGGCGTGTGGATCATCTGGAGCCGGGCACCGCGCAGGTCCAGCTCGTCCCCGTCGGCCACCGGATCGGGCTCGAACGCGTCGAACGTGGTCCCGTACAGCGTCTCGGCGCAGGTGCGAACGGGGTCGCCGATCCGCACCGCCGCCGCGTCCGACCGGTGTACGAGCACCGGGACGCCGAGCCCGGACAGCCGCGCGCCGTCCCCGACGTGGTCGAAGTGTCCGTGGG